>JAQVWT010000019.1 GCA_028709545.1 Bacilli bacterium | reverse complement strand
ATTTATGACGAAATGTCTAGAAAGAAATACCATTTGAAAACTAAGAAAAAAGTTTCTACACTAGCTTGCCAAAAATGTGGAAAAGAAACTGCTGTATCAGCTTATTGGACGGAAAATCAGATAAGTTAATTTAACATGCTTATTTAAAACCCACGATTCAAAATCGTGGGTTTTATTGATTATTTGACTGAACGCAGTTTCCTTATATACGAAAAAACCTGCATTAGCAGGTTTTATATAGATGAAGGAATTTATTTTTCCCCTGAAACAGTTAAAGCTCCACTGGAGATACTTTCAGCAATTGCTCCTAGATCTGTACTAGATAGTTTATCACTTGATATATAAAAATCAATATTATTACTAGTCCAATATAATGAATTTGCCGATAGTGCGCCATAGGTACTACTTAACATAAGTGGTTCCCCATATACAGGAATTATTTCAAATTCATCTTTAGGAACTGAAACTTCTTCAATTAATGTAAATGGTGCCTCACCAGTAAATGTTAATATAACTCTATTACCATCATCTGTAGCAATAGTATCTTTAGCTGATAAATAAGTATTTGTTGGTAAATACAATGGATAGATTATTTCATCGATAGTTTTACTAGTTGGTTCATCTTTACAACACTCTTCATCAATTAAACTTTCAAGTTTAAAATAATCATCATTAAATGTTGGCTTATAATCAATACTTGTAAAATTTACTGTTATTTTTATATTATCAGATGCATCTAATACTTCGACTTTTTGAATTTCAGCTTTATTATCAACATATATTTTTTCACTTACTAAATTAGCATTATTTGGATAATTTACTTTGGCATAAATAATATAACCATTATCACTTTTTTCTGCTTTACTACTAGTATCTGACTTAATATCACTTACAAGAGAATCTAAAAGATAAGCTTGAGAACCATTATCTGGCCACTCAGATTGAAACTTAAAACTTTTATTTAGCGATGGTGTGATAACATAAACTCCCTCTTCACTTTTTAAAATAACTTGTTCATGATTATTAATAGTATTTACTAAGTTGACTCTATAGTAATCATTATCTTTTGCAGCTACTACGTTATAAGAAAAGTTATCTTCATTACTTATAATACTCATTGTCCCTTTTATTAAAAATGAACTTCTTTTTTCAATATTTTTAATAAAATCTTCTTTTATATTATTACTATCACCTTTACCACAACCTGATACAAATAATATTAATGTTATAAATAATACTATATATTTTTTCATCCTAACCTCCTACAATAAAATATATTTTTAAATGCATAATTTATTCATAATTACTCAAACTAAAATTAAGAAAAGAGGTTAGGTATGACATTACTACAAAAAATATGCTTAAGCGTCACTATAATTGGTGGTATAACTTGGGGATTAATTGGACTGCTTGATTTTAATATTGTTGAAGCTGTTTTTGGAGCTGATTCAATGATTCCTAGAGTAATATATTCCTTAGTGGGTCTTACAAGTCTAATTAATATTGGGATATTATTAATGGATTTAGACAGAGTCGTCGACTAAAAAGAAGCATACCAGCTTCTTATTTTTTTTCAGCAATATATAATATATTTAAATCTTCAATTATTATAATTTCTGCTTCTCTATCATATTCTAAATCAGCAATATATTCCCAGTTTAAGTTTACTTTATATCCAAAGTAAACTTTTCCATCTATTTCAAGTTCACTTTCGGTAATTTCAACCAATTCAATAGAGCTCACTTCTGGAAGTACTTGCTTTCTTTTACCATCATTATCTTCTAAATATTTATAAAGTGTATCCGTAACACTTAACTTATAATTTGCTACTGCATTTTTATAAATATAATCTGATCCACCAACATCATATTTATTTAATTTATTATTCATCGTATATAAATCAATAATAAATAACTTAGCAATACTTACGGCATAATCTTCTTTGTTAACTGCAGCACTTTCTAAATTTTCTTTTAAAATATTAAACTCTTGTTTCATAAGTTCTGTAGCAGAAGATTTTAATATGTATTCATAACCTTCTATGGAATTAATATTTATAATTTTTTCTTGAGTTTTATTATCAAAAAAGTAAAAATATATCCCGCCTACAGAATAAATAAATGTAAGAAGTAAGGCTATGATTAATAACTTTTTTCTCATTATTTAATTTCCTTTCTCTAAGTCTTCTTTTATTAAATTATGAATTATAATACCATTTGATAGTTCAATAATAGAATCAGCATAATCTTTACATTCTCTTAAATAATCTTCACTTAAAGTTTCATCTAAACTCATCGCTCTATATTCTTCTTTAGAATTATTATAATATAATTTATTGGTTAAATAATTACCATTAGGAAAGACAATTATATTATCATTTTTTATTTCAAAAATATCATGACCAATTGCATATGGATTATAAAACCCAAACATATTTCCGAGTGTTGGCATAACATCAATCATTCCCATATAATAATCAACCTCTTTAGCAAGTTTATTATTTTTACTCCAAATTATTAATGGTGTTTTTCTATTTAATTCATTACTATAATAATCATAAGAAATATATTCTTCATCTTCTTCTGTATATATTTCTCCAGTTTCAAAATTATAATTATGATAATTGTTAAAAATCTTAAGTGATAATTTAGGATCATGATCTCCATATAAAACAAAGACTGTATCATCAAAATATTCACTTTCATTGATATAAGAGAAAAACTCACCTAGTGCCTCATCAGCATAATGACTACTCCTAATATAATCTCCAAGTTTAGTATCTTCTAAATAAGGATAATCACCACTAGTTAAATCGATCGGCGTAAATAATTCATGGTTTTTAAAAGGAGTATGATTAGATAAAGAAATAATAGTTCCCATATAATTAGTATTATTAGATTCAATTCCTTTAAGTATTGGCGTAAGCTGCCCGAAAAATGATTTATCAGTTAAACCTAAACCTATTTCTTCATCTATTTCAAATGAAGTTTTTGAATAAAAATCCATGTATCCTAAACTTGGATGCATTTTATCTCTATTCCACATACTTGCTTTATTAGCATGCATACTAAATGTGTAGTACCCTTTATCCTTAAGTAAATTAGGAATAGTGACATAAGCTCGATCAAAATAATTAACAAAAACTGTTCCAGTTGTAACTGGCATTAAAGATGTATTTAAAGTAAATTCTGTATCACTACTAGTACCCACTCCTACTTGCGGATAAAAATTTTTAAAATATAAACCTTCACTTGCTATTTTATTTAAATTTGGAGTAATAACTGTACCATTAACATCTAAATCAATTAAAAATGTTGAAATACTTTCTAAATGAATAAATACTAAATTTTTATTTTTATAAATGCCTGTATATTCATTTTTACTTTGTGGTCTTTGATTATCTTCATAATAATCATGGAAGTTTTTTAAAGCAACGTCAAAACCAAACATTGAAGTTATCTTTGGTTTTAAAGTATTAAACAAGTCATTAGTTTGATATGCTACTATTCCAAAAGTACTAACTATATATTCTCTATTCCACTGTTTAGATAGTCTACTAAAAGCAGTTGCTGATAAAGTTGTAGCACATACTCCTAATATCGCAAGTCCAATAATTAAAGTTTTACCAAATAAAAGTTGGCCCTTTTCAAACTTAGCAATAAAGTTAAAATAATCTCTATTAGAAAGATTCTTATGTACAATAATAAACATAACTGGAAATATTAAATAAACAAAATGTACTAATTTCATTTTATCAAAGACAGCATCGCCAACTTCACCAACTTGACCTAAAGCGGTCAATAAACTAAATGATGCATATGAATTATAAAATGCATAATAAATTGAATTAACTACTCCCATAGTAGTATAAATAAGCATTAGTATTAAGTAATAACTAAATTGTTTCTGGGGTTTATAAAAAAAACCAAAAGAACCAAAAACAACTATAAAAGCTAAATCTATTAATAATGGTTGCCAGTTTGAAATGTTACCTAAAGTATAAAATCTAAGTAATAAACAGCACAACAAAGAAAGGACAACATATGAAGAAAATTGTCGATTATATTTTATAAAATTAATTGGTGATTTAACTATACTTTTTAATTTTTGCTTCATTTTTCCCTTTTTCTATCAATATAATTGTAGCACAAATATATATTCATTGCACTGGTTTTTAACTTGAAATAGTAAGGATTTATTAAGTGTTACCGTTACAATTCTTCTTCTGCTAATATTTCTCTTGATAATGAGGCTGTTATTTGATAATATATAAATGCATGCAGGCGTAGTATAATGGTTATTATTTGACCTTGCCAAGGTTAAGATGCCAGTTCGATTCTGGTCGCTTGCTCCATATGTAAAACAAAGCCTTATATCTAGGGCTTTTTATATTGCTTTATATGTTTTAGGTACTAATTAGGCACTATTTTCTAGAATTTAGAAAGTATGTTCCTAAATTAAATAGACAAATGCTTGAAATATTTGATAGTATAATTTTTTTAAAAAAAGAAAATGGATGTTTATCGTTAATATATATTAATAGAAGTCATTAATTAGTTTAATTACTATTATCAAGTGGGGCCTTGACAATACTGAGTAATAATGTATAATATCAACTTAAGGTTATATTTGTCGTTGCTTTTTGTTAAAATATGACTTACAATTAATATGTAGGAAAGAGATTTTCTACATGACCACAATGCAAAATATGACAACATCTTCAGTAGAGTTGTGGTATTCATTATATGAGTAATAGAGGGTGTAAAATTATTCTTCTTACACCACGCTCGGTGACGAGTTGGAGTAGGCGAAAGCTGAAAGAATAGATGTAAGGACTGGGAGACTTACCTTTACTCACTAAGCCTGTATTCGCAAGAATATGGGCTTTCTTTTTTTAAGTAGGAGTTATATGGCAAGCAGAAAATATAAAAATAAAGAAGTAGGAAGACTAGAAAAAAAATTTTGTGATAAGCACGGAATCGGAAAATGCACAAACTTTAAAATCGTACAATCTTTAGGACTAATTTATCATGTTCAAAAGCATATGAACGACTTTATTAGTGTTGATAGTTTTAATTATACGATGTTAAATATAAAAGAGGTAGTAAATGCACCATTTTTTACAGATTATGATTCTATAAATCATTCAATAAAATATTATAAAAAATTACAAGAATATGTTTGTGTCGTAGTAAACATTACTGAAACAAATGCTTTTGTTTCAACTGTTTATCCAGTTAATAAAAAAAGAATAAATAAACTAAAGCAACAATAATCCCATAAAAATAAAATATTAAAGTATAGATATTATGCATATAAATTTCTATACATTATATCAAAAATAACGGATTTTACATTCAATTATAATTTCCCTAAATAATTTTACCACTCCTTTTATATTAATAAATAGGATTTTTTTATAAAAAATAAATGTTTTTACACATTATTTAAAATAAAATCAAAAAAAGTAGACCGAAGTCTACTAAAATTATTTGTCTTTTTTAAGGCACATAAACCAGTCTAAGCAGTATATATCTCCAGAATCATCGTCCATTCTTTCTTTTGCCACACCGCATGAACCTGCAGTTGGCACGATTACATCATCGCCGGGACGCCAGTTAGCTGGAGTTGCTACACTGTCTTTATCTGCTTTTTGTAAAGCTAAAATAATCCTTTTAATCTCATCCATATTTCTACCTGTAGATAGTGGATAATATAAAATTGTTCTAATTCTAGACTCAGGATCAATAATAAATACAGCTCTAACAGCCTGAGTATTAGATTGACCCGGTTGGATCATTCCATATTTATTAGCTACATCCATTTTAATGTCTTCGATTAGAGGGAATTTAACTTCAATATTTTTCATTCCGTTAAACTCGATTTCTTGAATTTTCCTTAGCCAAGCTATATGAGCATATAATGAATCTACTGACAATCCGACCAGTTCGGTATTAAGACTTTTAAATTCATCTGCCATACTAGCAAAGGCCATAAATTCGGTCGTGCATACAGGTGTAAAATCCGCAGGATGGGAAAATAATATTACCCATTTACCTTTATAATCTTCCGGGAAATTAATATCTCCTTGTGTAGTAACTGCTTTAAAGCTTGGTGCTACATCACCTATAAGTGGCATTCTATTGTATTCTTTTTCTTCCATTTTCTATTCCTCCTATTTTAAGTGCTTTAATGATATTTAAACTCGATTTCTATTTTATATTATTACCTTTAATTAATATTAACTAGGTCATTTCTCTTAATCATTATCGTTAAATATCTATTAATATAGCTCACAAGAATTTTTAGCAAGCTTTTTTGTTATGTCCATTAGCGCGGACTCCCCATTATTAGATAGTTTTTTTTATTAATCAATAAATCACCTCTTTCATCTGATGTCATTATATAATACCTAAAATTATAAATCAGTGACTAAGTCACAAAGTATTTGTTATAATATTAATGAGGTGCATCTGATGGAAATAGAAAAAATATTAAAAGACAGTTTTAGAATGTGGAACGAGCTTACTAATACTGAGAAAAAAACTCTAATTCAATCTTCCTTTTTAACTAAACATAAAAAAGGAAATATTATTCATGAAGGCACCCAAAACTGTCTCGGCTTAATAGTTGTAATAAAGGGATCACTAAGAGCTTTTCTGGCATCTGATAATGGTAAAGAAATAACGCTATATAAATTATATGAAAATGATATTTGCCTTTTTACTGCTTCTTGTGTTATGAAAGATATTAACTTTGATATAAATTTAGAATGTTTAGATGATACTGATATTTTAGTAATTCCTGTAAATAAATACAAAGAAATACTGGAAAATTCAAAACTTATTTCTAATTATATAAGCACTATATTATCATCAAGATTCTCTGAAGTAATGTGGATATTAGAACAGTTTGTCTTCTACTCACTTGATAAAAGAGTAGCTACTTATTTACTAGAAAATGAAGAGAATAATGTTTTAAATGTTACCCACGAAAAAATCGCCAGTGAACTAGGAAGCGCTAGAGAAGTAATAAGCAGAATGCTGAAATATTTTGAAAAAGAAAATATTATTAGCTTAGGAAGAAATAAAATAACAGTCATTAAC
Source organism: Bacilli bacterium (assembly GCA_028709545.1). Lineage (GTDB taxonomy): Bacteria > Bacillota_I > Bacilli_A > RF39 > UBA660 > DUUS01. The sequence continues at coordinate 13,507 of JAQVWT010000019.1, read as the reverse complement.
TTTGAAAAATTAGAAGATTTTTCCGAAAAATAAAAACTGAATTTCTCAGTTTATTTTTTTCTTTCACTTTTATAACCTATTTGATATGTAATAGTAAATGCTAGAAAAGCAAGTATTAGACTTACTAATGTTTCCACGTTAAAAGCAAACTGTCCTCTAGCAACAGCTGGAATAGTTGCAATACAAAATCCTGAAACTGCATAATATGTAAAGCCATAATATTTTTTTAATAAAAAATTCACTAGGAAAACAAAAAAGATAGCTCCAACACCTAAACCAGAAAATATTGGGAATAAAACAGCTAAATCTACTCTAGATACGGCATAAAGATAATAATCATAAAAACCAATTAAGCTAAGTATTACAGTACTGCTTATTCCTGGTATTACTGTTGAACCAGCTAGTATTAATCCAAGTATTGCGCTTTGAATAAAAGTTAAATTTCCAGCTTGAACTCCCTCATAGTTTTTAAGTGATAAAAGAGATATCCCAATTATAAAAGTAATACCTAAAGGAATAATATAACTCTTTTTAAATCCGTGCTTATTTGCCTCTTTAAATAAAAGTGGAATCGTCCCAATAATGAACCCGACAAACATGTAAGAGGTTTGCATTGGATAATGATCTAGAAAAAACAATATTATATTTCCAACTAATATAGTTCCTACAATAACTCCTAAACCAATTGGCATTAAAAACAAAATATTCTTTTTTAAATTTTTTAGTTTAACAAGTTCAGTTATTGCTGTAATGCACTCTTGATATAATCCCATAATTACTAGAAGAGCTCCACCACTTAAACCTGGAACTATATTTCCAACTCCACCCATGATGCCCTTAAAAAAATTTGTCAAAATATTCACTCCTTTATAACATTTTTATTTATTTCGCATTTTAATATGCAAAATATTTTATTTTGTGACTCTCGCCCTCTCAATTACTAAAAAAGAGAATAGTCTATAGTATAAGAAAGCAATACACTTTTCTTATTTAGCTTTCTTTTTATTAATACTTTTTAAGTATAGCACATTTAAATATTATAATATATTTATTTAACCTCCTAAGCTGAATTTTTAAATTCAGCTTACTTTTTGTTTACAGGTTTTGTTTTAGTTGTTTTACTTTTATTATTTCCCTCTCTTTTTGCCAGAGCTTTTGGGGTTTTTAAAGTGGGTTTGTTTATACTTTTTTTAACTGCTTCTTTTTTATTTGTTGTTTGGGGTTTATTTAGGATTTTAGAATTCATTTTTTTAGACTTACTAGAATTCTTTGATGGCGGTTTTGGTTTTGAACCCTTCTTTTGGCTAGTGCTTTTTTTGGTTTTACTGGCTGGTTTTGAAACTGGAGGTTTCTGAATAGTTTTCTTTTTCATAGTTTCTTTTGTTTTTATATTGTTCTTGGAAGTTTTAGACTTTGTTAAGATAGTTTCTTCTTGAATTAAATCTTTTTTATTGGAAAATTTCCCTAAACTAAATGTTTTTTTGATTTTATTTAGAACATTATACTTTTTAAATAATTGAGTGATTGTTAAAATTAAAGCACCTAATAAAATCACTAACAATAAATTTATTAAATAATTTGGAGTTTTATGACCTATCTGAATACTATATGTATATCTACTTTCATTTTCAGCTTTGACTATTATTTTTATAATACTGCCTTCTACTAAGTCTTCATTACCTATTATATTTACACTTGATTTATTATCCTCTGGTCTTGCGGTAATATTTAATTTCTTTATAGATTTATTAATTGCTAAATTATAATTTCTAACTCTCTTATTAAACTTCAAATCATATTTATCTATTTTTAAAGATTTTAGATAAAAGTTTGATGATTTATTGGATAATAACTTAGTTGCATTTATTACGTAGGTTTGTATATCTCCATCCTTGTTTTTAATCTTAATTATAATAGAATTATCCCCATCTTCAATCTTTATAGTGCGGTTACCATAACCTTTTACTAAAGATAGATTATCATCAAGTTTAATATTTAATTCTAATGATTGAATTTTAGAATCAAGTTCTATATTATATTCATAAACTTCTGGATTAAACTTAAAATCAAGGACTTCTTTTTTATGTTTTAACTCAATTAGATTTGCTGAAATATCACTTTCTTGATATTCTTCATTAATAAGATAAAGGTAATATATTCTGCTTATATCTGACTCACTACTTACTTTAATTGGCACGACTGTTAGATAACTATTTTTATTTAGTTCTACTTCATCTATACCAGTCACTTTAGAATTATCATCTGATAAATCAACTGTAATATTTACTTTATCTGACTTAACTAACTCTTTATAAATATATATACTGCTATTAAAAAAAGATATTTTTTCATCATTTATATATATATTTTCTAATTTGTTTTCGGATGATAATATTTTAATTTTTTGACTAACATCTTCTATTTCTAAGGTTTTATTATCTTTAGAATTAATTAAAGTAATATTTTTAATGACTATTTCTTTATTACCATATTCCGCTCCGCCAAGAAGTAAAATACCAAACTCTTGTAAATTACTAACTAAAACATTATTCTTAGTTACGGCTGTTACTTCGTTTTGGTTTATAGTTAATGACCATAAATTAGTAAAGTTAGTTCGTACCTCATCTAGTGATAAACCACTACTTAAGTCAATATTAAATGTAACTTTGTTAAATTCAAAACTACTAATCACACTAGTTCGACAAGTAAATTCCTCAAACTCTTTAAAAGTATTTTCATCACATTTAATATTAAAACCATCTTTTGCAAAAACATTTAGTGGTAATAGCATTATAATTATTAATAATATATATTTTTTCAAAGGAATCACCTAATAAAGTATATCATAAAAAATAAGGCTTGATAACCTTATTTAAACGCAAAAACATACTTTGTTTGCTCATCATATGAAATAAGTGTTACTTCTTCATCAACAGAGATAATATTCATCTCTCTTGCTTCCGTTTTATCTATTTCTCCATGATCATCAAGTCTCCATAAATAAGAAGTATTTATCTTAATAAACTGGCGATCAACATTCGCAACTTCTATATCCAACTTACATTTTTCATCACCTTCAGCAAAAAATAATTTAGTTCCACTGAAGACTTCAAAATTTTTAGAAATAGCATTACATTTTATATATAACCTTTTAGTATCATCATGACTAGTATTGTTAGATAGCATAAAAGCACCTATCCCACAAATTACTAATAAAGGAATTATAAATTGCCAAAATTTTTTCATTACATCTTCTCCTCGCATTAACAATCATGATTTATATTTGAAATCATAATATTATATGTACCTTATATAACTAATTTTAACATTTTTAATACCCAAGTTCAATTAAAAATATATGGTTCGCAAAAATAGTTGTTTTATGGTATACTTTTTAAGTATTAACAGAGGTTTTTAATGAGAAAATTAAATAGAAAAGACATTGTTTTTTTACTAATATTATTTGTATTTATTTCTACTTTTATTGTTTATTTAAGAGTAAAAGGTTTTGTTTTTGGGTCTAATGTTGACTGGATTAATCAGCACATTACAATTCCTGAATATTTTAGAACTGTGTTTTATGAAACCGGGAATTTATTTCCTAAATTTAATCTTCATTTAGGAATGGGACAAAATATATTTTACTTTTTTTATTATGGATATTTAAGTCCTTTGATTCTTATTTCCTATTTGCTGCCGTTTATTTCAATGGCAAGTTATATTCAGATAATATCAATTATAAATATATATGTTAGTATTTATCTTTTATATAAATGGATTAATAATAATTATAATCAGAAAGTTGCGATGATAGCCACTGTTATCTTTGCTTTTTCCGGACCTTTTTTCTATCACTCACATCGTCATATCATGTTTGTTAACTATTTTCCATTCTTAATTGGCGCATTAATAGCAGTAGATAATTATTTAAAAAACAAGAAAAGTATCTTACTTATTTTAATGAGCTTTTTAATGATTCTGACTAGTTTTTATTTTAGTATTCCTGGGATTATTGTAATTGGTATTTATAGTTTATATAAAATTATTCCGACAAAAGATTATAAGAAGATTTTTAATATTATATTTTTTGTATTAATAGGTATTTTACTTACAGCTTTTGTTTTAGCCCCAACATTATATGCTATATATGTTGGGCGCAGTGATACTGACTTTTATTTAAGTTTAAAAGAAATACTCTTGCCAACTCTTAATTATCCTTTAACATTTTATTATACTTATTCACTAGGGCTGTCTTTTATTTATGTGGTCTCTTTAGTTTATAATTTTATATCTAAGAAGAAAAACAATATATTTTTAAGCATCGTCTTAACATTAAGCATGGTTTTCCCTCTAGTAAGTCTCATCCTAAATGGCTTTATGTATATTGATGGCAAATGTTTTATTCCTTTCTTGCCGCTAGCACTTATCATAATAAGCAATTTTATTAATAACTTGTTTAAGAATAAAGTTGATTTTAAAAAATTGTTATTATTATTAATTCCCGTTATTATAGTTATGCTTATATATGCAAGAGGCTATAATCGAATTAATATTTTAATAATTGATATAACAGTAGTTACTATCTTTTTATTAATAATTTATGAAACTAAAATAACTAAATTAATTATTATCCCCATAATATTTATATCTCTTACCTCATTTATAATTTTAAATAATAATGAAAAATATGTGACAATAAAATCTTTAAATGATGAAAATAATTATGCTTATAAAGAGCTTCTAAATAATATTAATAATGATTCAATCTACCGAACTTTAATTAATGATAATTTAATTAATAAAGTAAATAAAGTTTATTCATTAAATCAATATAATACATCTATTTATTCATCAGCATCTAATCAAAATTATTTAAAATTTGTTAGAAATGCTTTTCAAAATGAAGTAATAAATAAAGATTATAGTACGGTTACTGGAAGTAATAATATTTTATTTAATATCTATAGTGGAAACAAATATTTAATAACTAAAAGCGCACCTTTAATTGGTTATGAAAAATTAGATACTATTTCTGATATAACTCTATATGAAAATAATGATGTTCTGCCAATTGGTTACTCAAGCTCTAAAACAATGAGTTTAAGAGAGTTTAAGACTCTAGAATATCCATATAATGTTGATGCTCTTCTTAATTATGTTGTTATTAATAAAAGTTTAGATAATGTCTATAAAAGTAATGTTGAAAAAATTGTTCTTCAAGGAAATGTTGATACAAATAATTTAAGATATGAATTATTCTATAACAAATATTATATTGAAGCAGGAGATAATGCAGAGATAAAATATCAACTAAATAATTCTCTTGATAATCAAATTTTAATTATTAAATTTAAGATGGATAAAGAAAAAAGTGGTTATTACTGTAGCTCAAGTATTACAATTAACGGTATAACTAATGATTTATCTTGTAATAACTGGAAATATCATAATCAGAATTATACTTTTGAATATGTTATATCTCAAAACGAAACAATTGATACATTAGATATATCTTTTACTAAAGGATTCTTTGAACTTAGTAATTTAGAGGTTTATACTATTGATTATAATAAAATAAAAACAATTAACAATAATATATCCCCTTTTATAATTGATAAAGATTTAACAAAAGATAATTATATTTATGGATCTATTTTAGCAAGTGAAGATGGATACTTTAAATTAACTATTCCTTATCAAAAAAAGGGATTTACTATATATGTTGATGGAGTAAAAACACCATATTTAAAAGTCGATGAAACATTTATTGGCTTTGAACTTTTAAAAGGAGAGCATATAATTGAAATTAAATTTAATCCTCCTTATTTAACTTTAGGGGCAGTAATAAGTAGTATTGGTTTAATCTTATCTTTATTTATTATCTTTCATCATAAATTAAAACCTTATTGGCTAAAATTATTAAACTTTATTAAAAATATTTTTAGTAATATTAAAAACTATACTTCATTATGTATAATTAATAATCGTGGATATTTTGCATTATTTGGCTCTTTAATAATCCTTGATCTTTCTTTAAGAATATTTAACTATCCGTCTATAAAATTTTATTATGTTTTTGCAATTGTACCAAATTTGTTTAGTATAATATGGATTATTCTATTATTAGGTTTAACTAAAACTTTTAAAAATAAGCTTGGAAAAACTATATATTTAATATTTTATATATTTTATTTAATTATTTTTCTAGTTCAATCTATATATTTTACTTACTTTAATACATTCTTTGATTTTAGCGTTACTCAGCTTGCAGGAGAAGGTGCTACTTATTTAGATAGTGTCCTATTAAATATTAAATACTGGATTATAATTATTTCTATTATAAGTGTTTATTTAACTGTTAAAGGTCTTAAAACAATTACTCATAATAATAAATTTAAATTAAAAAAATTTAGCACACTTATTATAATTTTTGTTTTAGCTCATTTGATAACTCCCTATTTATTAGGTGGTTCTAAAACTAGTGTTGAATGGGATGACTGGCGTAATCCTAGCAGTGTTTATGCATCATTTAATGATAGTAATAAAAGCATGATGGTCTCCGGCATGTTTGAATATACAGTCAGGGATTTTTATGTTCAATATATTAGAGATAATAAAAAGTTGACCGAAGAAGAAGAAAATATATTAATTGATAACTTTAATGATCCAAAACTTAATGTTCCAAATAAATATACTGGTATTTTTAAAGATAAAAATTTAATTTTAATCCAGCTTGAAAGTATTGATGAATTTTTAGTTACTAAAAAGATAATGCCTACTACCTATGAACTAATGAAAAACTCAATTAATTTTACTAATCACTACTCATTTACTTCTGGGGGAGGATCAACATTCAACTCTGAATTTATGGTTAATACGGGCTACTCAACTGCGTATAATTATAATCAAAATGCTTATGCATTTAGTAGAAATAATTATAAGTATTCACTTCCTAATTTACTAAAAAAAGAAGGTTATACTGCGAGTGCATTTCATATGAATTCTGGTGAATATTATTCTAGGGGCGCTAACTATAAAAGTTTTGGATATAGTAATTACTACGGTTTAAAAACTTTAAATGATTATAAAGGTAATAATAATTACTGGCTAGATCGAGAACTTATCTTAAATAATAAATTTAATGAATTAATTTTTAAAGAAGATTTATTTTTAAATTTTATTATTACTTACTCTGCTCATATGCCATATAAAACCTCTAAAGGAACTTGCGGCCTTTTAACTGATAAAGAAGGATTAACTGAGTTTGAATGTTTAAAAATTCAAGCTAAAGAAACTGATGATTTTATAAAAATTTTACTAGAAGATTTAGCAAAAAAAGGTAAACTTGATAATACAGTTATTGCTGCATTTAGCGATCACTATTTATATACTCTTGAAGATCAATCTATTTTAGATAAATATAAAACAACTGATAATCATCTAATAAATAAAACTCCATTCTTTATATGGAGTGGCGGTGAATATAAAAAAAATATTAAAAGTATAAACTCACAACTTGATATATTACCAACAATACTCAATTTAATGGGAATAGAATATTATCCAAATTACTATTTAGGTAGAGATATCTTAGATAATAAATTTAAACAAATAGTTTATTTTAATGATGGTAGTTGGTATGATGGAAAAACATATATAAAAGATGGATCTTATCTAACTGGTAAAAAAATAAGTACTGATAAAATTAATGAAACCAATACTTATGTTAAACGAAAAATGATCTTAAATGATGCTGTAATTAAATCTAATTATTTTAATAATAATTAGGTTTTTTCATTCTATAAACATTATCATAAATAATGGATAATGTTCTACTTTTTTTTCATCAATATAAATGTTTGTATCAAGTTCAAACATCATATATCTAGATACTGTTTTATAATTTTGGATAATAGAGTCAAGGGACTTAGCTTTTTTATTATTGCCTGACTTTACTTCAATAGCAGTAACTTCTCCATTAATATTTAAAACAAAATCGATTTCAAGTTTACTTTTCTTCTCAAAATAAGTTAATCTATCTTTTCTTTTAGAAAGATGCATAGCACAAACATTTTCAATAATGCTTCCCTCATTAATATATAAATCTTCATTTAATAAATTTAATTTAATGCTTGAATCCAGCATTGAAACAAGAAGACCAACATCTTGAACATATATTTTATATGTATTTAATATAATGTTACTCATAAGTGGCGCAGCAGGCTGGGTTAAATTGTAACAAAAGTTTATAATTCCAGCATCTTTTAGCCACTCTAAAGAAGAAATATATTTTCTAGTCCCAATATTTTTTTCATTATTAATTTCAGCAAAAACAAACCTTTTGTTTTTTTTAGCTAGCTGAACAGGAACACTTCTTAATACATCAACTATCTTAGGTTTATCATGTAAACCAGCATACTTAGAAATATCAAGTAAATATGCCTCCATAATTTTATCTTGAACTTCTCCAGCAGCTGTAAAACTTTTAGTATTTAGATATTTTTTTACAACTTCTGGCATTCCGCCCACAATTAAATACTCCCGAAAATGTTTAGTGAAAATATCTAAATAGAAATCATCTATTTTTTCTTTATTAAGAAATGCTTTTCTACACTCATTAATATATTCTTCTTTAATACCCACTGCCCATAAATATTCTTCAAAATCTAGAGATTTTAGTTCATAATATATTTCATAACCAACTGGATATGATCTTACTTCTTTAAAATATAACCCAAGAAGAGAGCCTGATGCAATTACATCTATAGTTCCGTCAAGAGCAAATGTCTTTAAAGCAACCCTTGCATTGGGACAAGCCTGAATTTCATCTAAAAATAATATAACATTATTTGCTTCTAAATTAACCGTTGGAAAATTAAGTTCTAATTGTTTTTTTAAAGTTATAATATCTAAATTACCGTCAAAAATAGATTTATATTCTGGCATTAATTCAAAATTAATTAAAATATAATTCTTGTAATTAGCTTTAATAAACTGCTCAATAATATATGTTTTACCAACTTGTCTTGCTCCTTTAACAAGTAAACACTGTTTATCTGGACCAGAATTCTTCCATTTTATTAAATCATCCATAATTTTTCTTTTTAACATAAGATAACCTCCATTTAAATAATCTTAGCACGTTTTCCGTATATATACAAGCTTTTTAAAGCATCGTTGCTACTTTTTACCACGAATATTGTCTCTTGGTTGCTACTTTTTACCACGAATAACGTCTCTTGGTTGCTACTTTCTCCCTCAAAAACCGTTTCTTTATACCTTGAGCTTTAAAGAAAAATAATGTATAATCTACTTAAGAATAGAGGGCCTAAATGAAAAACTTGATAATTAAATTAAAAAGAACTAAAAAGTCATATCGTTGTTTATTTTATAGTGCATTTATATTATATTTAGTAAGCTTTATTTTTATTTCCAAAGGCTTACTTCTTTTAAGTGGAATAGTAACCTTAATTAGAATCTCTTTTATAATTATATTTTTTATTTTATTTTCAGTATATACAGTTAGTAGTCTTGTATTCTTGATTTTAAAAAAACATAAACATGTAGTTATAACATCTGTTTTAGTAATAATATTTAGTTTTATTAACTTTTTTGCCTTTTATTATATCAATAAAACTTATGGATATATTGATAACATTAGTAAAGATAAAGTATTATACACTACCAATTTAATTACTCTTGCTGGAAAAGAAGATATAAAAAACATTGGAATTATTTCTGAAGAAAATGATATAGAAGGATATATTCTTCCCACTGAATATTTAAATAAAAATAAAAACAACTATCAAATAACATACTATGATGATTATTTATCTTTATTAAATGACTTATATGATGAAGAAATAGACGGAGCGTTTATAACAAGTAATTTTGTTTTAATATATAGTAGTGTAGAAAGATTTAACAATATAAAAACTGATACGAGAATTCACGCAGTATATTCTAAAGAAATGAAAAATCCAGATTTAATTTCAAGTAATAAATCTGTAACTGAGCCATTTACAATACTGATTATGGGGGTTGATTCTCAGTATGAAGGATTATCACAAAATGCAGCTTTTAATGGTGATACACTGATGCTGATAACTTTTAATCCTAAAACATTATCAGCAACAATCTTTAGTATTCCCAGAGATACATATGTCCCTATAGCTTGTAATAATAATCGAAAATATAAAATAAATTCTGCAGCTGGTTATGGTTCTAAATGTATGATCGATACAATCGAGAACTTAACTGATATTGATATTGATTATTACATGAAAATTAACTTTAAAGGACTAGTAGCCTTAGTTGATGCTTTAGGTGGTATTACAGTTGATGTACCTGTTCCTGATTATCCAAGTGCTTACTGCGAACAAGATAGTAATAGAGTAGCTAAAAAGATATGTTTAAAGCCTGGTGTTGGAGTTTTAAATGGAGAAGAAGCTCTTGCGTTAGCAAGAGTTAGAGATGCATTTATCATATCTGATTTCAAAAGAGTACAAAACCAACAATTAATAATTGAAGCAATTGTTCAAAAAGCTAAAACCATTAGAAATATCAATGATTTTTATAAAGTACTAAATGCGATAAGTAATAACTTAGATACAAATTTATCAACTAAAGAAATGCTTAATTTCTATAATGTCGGCAAAAATATTTTAGCAAAAAGTAATCTTAATGATAATGATTTTATAAATATTCAAAAAACTTATCTTAATGGTGATGATTTATATATATATTTAAACGGATATAATACTTATACATTTCAGTATTATGAAGAAAGTTTAAACGAGATTGTTAAAGCTATGAAAGTTAACTTAGAAATTGAAAAACCAGAACTTATTAAAAACTTTTACTTTTCAGTTAACAAGCCTTATAAACTACAAGTCATTGGTAAAGATAAAACCGGCACTATAAAAGAAGAATTATTACCAGATTTTGTTTCTAAAAATCTTGATTATCTAGAAAATTGGAATAGCTCTAAAAATATATCAATCAATAAAGAATATAAAGAAAGTAATACTTGCATCAACAATGAAATATTATCTCAAAGTGTTCACAGTGGTACACCACTTTCAAATGTTACAACATTTAAAGTAACAATCTGTAAAAATATTATTGTTGAAAGTCCTATTACAGATGAACCAATCACTGAAGAAAATCCTATAGATGATCTAATTGAAAATATGTTAGATTAAATCATCAAACAAACTTAGCTGAACATACACAGTTTCCTTATCTAAAAAAATATCTTTGATTGGCAAATCAAACTTAATTTTTCGAAGATAAAATTTATATAAATTATAACTACATGCATGTTTAATATGAGCTTTCCATGAACTTATCGACTGACTAATAAACTTTTCATCTAATTGCCCACCAACTTCATATAAATAATTCCATGTTTTTATTCTTTTTTTCATATTAATTTTACTTCTGTTTCTTACTAATCTATGGGTATAATAAACTCTGTAACCACAAAAATCCACTCCCATAGAAGACGGATAATATTTACTTTTATGATTAAGTTCTAAATTTAAATTCTCCCAAAGAAATGTTTTTATTTTAAAAAATATTTCTTTGGCTTCTTCTTTTGTTTTTACAAGTAAAACAAAATCGTCCATATATCGCAAATAGTATTTTATTTTTAATGTTCGCTTAACATATTGATCAAGTTCATTTAAATAAATATTTGCAAAATACTGAGATGTATAATTACCAATTGGAATACCAAATTCAACATCTTTTTCAAATATAAGTTTCTTGCTTAAATTAATTAATTTTTTATCTTTAAAATGTTTTTTTATTAAATTAAGTAAAATATTTGGATTAATAGAATAAAAAAACTTTTTTATGTCAATTTTTAGTACGTAATAATTATCACCATAATTTAATCTGGCAGAATGCATAAAATATTCTAATCTATCAACAGCTTTATGAGTTCCTTTTCCCTTAAGGCAAGCATAACTATCATAAATAAACTTAGGAACAACATAGGGTATTAAGAATTCATATACAAACCACTGATGAACGACTCTATCACAAAAAGGTAATGCTTTTATTACTCTTTCTTTAGGTTCATATATAGTAAATTCTCTATAAATACCTATAAAATATTTATCTGATTTTATCTTAGTTATTAAATCAACAATATTATTTTCTAATTTAAATTCAAATTCTATAACTGAGTAATTATGAGATTTATTTTCGCGAGCACGAAAAAAAGCATCAAGCATTTTTTCAAATGTTAATTTTTTATTGAAAATATTGTTTAATTTCTTCGACAAGTCATCATCCACTTTTGTAAAGAATTATCAAACTCTGATATTTTATAACTCCATACCGTATAATTTTTAGTGGTAATCAATTTTAATTTCCTAACATTACGCATTGAAGCATTTAAGTAATTAACAGAAGCTTCTACTATTACTAAATATTTATATTTCATCTTATTATCACACACTGATTTAGCTAAAAATAATTGTTTATGACAAGAAGATAGTTCTTTTAATATTGAATCAACAAGAGCATGATTAGTTTTAATTTTATTAAATATTTTATACACATATAACATAATTTCATTAAAAACCGATATTATCGGTAATTCTTTTTTGTTTGAATAATACTCTACTTTGTTTTGTTTGTTATTTCGCTTTATATAAGATTGCGTTTTAACATTAGATTTTTTATCTTCATAAATAAATGAGCTTTGCCCACAATTATCAGTTGACCTTATACTTTTCATATTTCACTTAATATTTTATTATATTCTTTCAATTTTTCGATAGCAGTATTACCGTCTAATTCATCAAAATTAAGAGTTTTTATTTCTTCAATTACTTCATCTTTTTTTCCAAAAACCAGTTCATATTCAAAATTTAATAATGAAATAAATTTTGTATATTTCTTTATTTCAGAAACAGGAAACCCACATTTATCGGTTTTGCTGGAAAATCTAGTTAATTTTAAACCGAATTCTTCGTTCATCATTTTAGCATCTTCACCTAAAGCAATATAAAAATTACCGTTTTTAAATAATATAATCATATTTTTATCTTCGGTTTTCTTTTCTAAATATATATCATATAAATTATTCATGTAAAACTCCTTCATAAATAATGATTTTCAGTCGTGAATTTTGATTTTCGCCATTTTACTACTAAAAAAAATTCACTAGTTCATGTGTTTATCTAATCCGTAGATTAGAAAGGGATAAAATTCCTTTGATGTTCTTGATAAGGATAATTTCTGCAGGGTTAATCCCGCTATAATTATCTCCGATTTATCTTATGACTCAGAGCTACGCCACGCGCACGCCCGGCCGAAACGAGTTGTTCACATTGGCATTGCCATTACTGTTGTTGAAGCCAAAAGGCCCTGCATTAGTGCTATTACTGAAGTTGCCCCCTCGATTGAACCAGGGATTGGACGCATGCGGTTATAACTTTATCCCGCCTCGCTTTTTTACTTGTTGATAAAAAAGCGAGAATATTTTTTTTGT
>JAQVWT010000061.1 GCA_028709545.1 Bacilli bacterium | reverse complement strand
GACAAATATTATTGGTGAGATAGAGCTTAAATTAAATGGAAAAGTATATCAAGTAGAAAAAATTTATAGAGAAGAAGTAAAAAAAGAAAAGTTGAATTTTTTTCAGAAACTTTTTAGAAAGCTGGGGCTTTATGGTTAATATTATATGGGGTTCTTTTATTGTAATTGGCATAGTATATGGACTTATTACTGGAAATATAGCTGCAATTAATAATGAGATAATTGAAAGCGGCAATGCCGCTTTCAATTTAATAAAAGATATGACTCCACTTCTTGTTATTTGGATGGGACTTATGAAAATAGCTGAAGAAAGTGGATTAATTAAAAAAATCGCTAAAATAATGACACCACTTTTATCTCAATTATTTCCAAAAATTCCTAAAAATCATGAATCCATTGGTTATATAGCTAGTAATATTGCAGTTAATATGGCAGGACTCGGTTCGGCCGCAACACCATTTGGTTTAAAAGCGATGGCTAAACTTCAAGAACTTAATCCAGATAAAAAAAGAGCAACCAGCTCAATGATTACTTTTTTAGTTTTAAATACTGGTGGAGTTACAATTATACCAACAACAATTATCTCTCTAAGACTTACATATGGCAGTCTTAGTCCGACGATTGTTATACCAGCGTGCATTATTGCAACACTATCTGCTGGTGTTGGAGGTCTTACTCTTGATTATTTTATCAGGAGGAAAAATGACAACACTTAGTTTTTTATTACTACCACTTTTAGTTTTATATATTATTTTTTATGGTTTTAAAAAGAAAGTAAATATTTATGATGAATTTTTAGTTGGCGCTAAAGAAGGATTAATTACAACTTTTAAAATTATTCCAAATATAGTAGCAATGATTTTTGCCATTAATATTTTAATTAAAAGTAATATAATAAGTGATATGTTTATATTTTTAGAGCCTTATTTACATAAAATAAACTTAGCATCTGATATTTTGCCAATGACATTTTTAAGAAGTATATCTGGTACTAGTACTCTTGCTATTATGGTTAATATTTTTGATAATTATGGGCCAGATTCAACGATGGGACTTCTTGCCAGCGTTATTCAAGGATCATCCGATACAACTCTATATGTTGTTGCTCTTTACTATGGTAGTATCGGCGTTACTAAAAATAGATATGCTTTATCAGTTGGTTTATTTTCTGATCTTTGCGGAATAATTGCTTCCTTTTTACTTGTCTATTTGCTTTTTTGATAGATTTTATATTGAAAATCTAGTACAATTAACTAGAGGTGCAAAGATGGAACGTTTACAAAAAATTATAGCTGAATCTGGATATACTTCTAGAAGAAAAGCTGAAGAACTAATAAAATCAGGGGCTGTTTTTGTTAATGGCAAAAAAGTTACTGAGTTAGGCACTAAAGCATCATCAAATGATGATATTACTATTAATGGAATAACTTTAAAAAAAGAAGATAAAGTTTATTATCTTCTTAATAAACCAAGAGGTGTTATTACCTCAAGTTCTGATGATAAGGGACGAAAAACAGTTGTTGATTTAGTAGATACTGATAAAAGAATATATCCAGTTGGAAGACTTGATTATGAAACAACTGGGCTTCTTATTTTAACCAATGACGGTGAGCTTGCCAATATTTTAATGCATCCTAAAAATAATGTTGAAAAAAAATATATTGCCAAACTTAATAAAAGCTTCGCAATAGCAGATTTTCATAAATTAAAAGCAGGTCTTGTTATAGATGGAGTTAAATGCACTCCTACAAGAGTTAAAATAAAAGAAAATAATCATGATAAAGATACTTCATTAATCGAAGTTTCAATAATAGAAGGTAGAAATCATATTATAAAAAAATTGTTTTTAGAAATGGGATATCTGGTTGATAAATTAACAAGAATAGAATATGGATTTTTAACATTAGGTAATTTAAAAAGCGGAGAATATGTAAAAATATCTATTAAAGAAGTTAAAAAATTATATGATTACAAAGTAAATGAAAGATAATATTAAAAAATGTAAAAAGTGTAGTTTATATCTAAATCAAAGTCCACTTATTCAAGAAAAAAGTAAGGGTGATATTTTATGGTTAGGTTTATCAGCTAAAAAAATATCTGATAAAGCAGAACCGCTTTCAAATAATACTAATACTGGTAAAATCATTGAAATGATAGAAAGTAAAATAAAATATAAAACCTATAAGACTAATTTAGTTAAATGTCTTCCTTTAAATAATGATAATAAGTTAAGATATCCAACTTTATTAGAAAAAAATGCATGTTATAGTAATTTAGCACTAGAAATAAAATCTTTAAAACCTAAAATCATTATCTTATTAGGTAGTGATGTAGCTGATTATATAGCTAAGAAATTAAATATTGAGATAGCTAAACCAATAAATTATAATTTTGGTTTAATTAAATATAATAATATATTTTATATTCATATATACCATCCATCTTATATTTATGTTTATAAGAAAAAAGAATTAAATCTTTATACAAATGCTGTAGTAGATATTATAAATTTAGCATATAATATTAATTAAATTGAAAAAGAGGACGATATATATGAAAAAAGTGGAAAGAGGCAACTCAAATTTTTTCTTACTTAGAAATTAGTAAAGTTTATGATAAAAAGATGGTAGCAGTTGAATTCATGTTATCATTTCATAATAAATATGGTGTTAGATTTTATTAGGCTTTTAATTAGAACAATTAGTAGTAGTTTATTATTGCAAAAGAAAAAATGTACCAATTGGTACATTTTTCTTGACAAAAAGCATATAATAAAGTATCATTGTCTTACATGAGGTGAAGCTGAGTTTGTATTACAATCAAAAATATACAAGAGAGCAGATAGATGCTATTCTTGATAAAATAAAAGAGTGTGTGATAAACAATAAATATACGATTGCTCTAAATAAAAATAGAGAAGAAAATATTGAATTTATTAATGAATATAATATTATTAGTAAAAAACAAAAATCAATATTACTACAGCTTGGAACAGAAGATTTTTGCCATAGCTTGCAAAATACGAAAAGCGGATATGAATATGAGGTTCTTTACGTTTTTGTGCTCCGGGTTCAATTGTTTAATGCAGACGGAGAAGAAGAAACAGTAAATATTTATACCAAATTTAATGTGATAGATATAACTAATGGAAGTCGCGTAGTTATAATATCTTTTCATAAACCAAACAAGCCGATTAATTACCTATTTAGGTAGGTCGGTAATTTAAAAGGAGAAATTATTATGGGTGAAAGAAAATTATTTTGTGATGAATGTAGAACTAATGTAGTTTTTACAATAAATCAAAAGAAAAAGGAAGGCTCAATTAAAGGTGAAAAATATTCTTATATTGGCAAAGAGGCGCATTGTGTAAACTGCGACTCTGAAATTTATGTGGCAGAGGTAAATGATTTTAACTTGAAAGCACTATATGATGAATATCGAAAAAAGAACAATATTGTGTCACTTGAGGTCATTTTAGCAATTCCGAAAAAATATGCTATTGGGAAACGGCCACTTTCTCTTTTATTAGGTTGGGGAGAACAGACATTCTCTCGATATTGTGACGGAGATATGCCAACAAAGCAGTATTCTGAAATTTTGCAAAAAATTTATGACGATCCGACTTATTATGCAGAAATATTGAAAAACAATAAAGAAAATCTTAAAACTACTGCACCTTATAATAAGAGCAAAAGGGCAGTGACTCAGCTTCTTGGTAGAACTCAAAATATAAAAACCAATATTGATATGGCAATTGAATATTTATTAAGTCAATGTGAAGATATTACCCCACTTGCATTACAAAAAGCACTGTATTATATTCAGGGGTTTTATTATGCTTTTTATAAAGAGTTTTTATTTTCTGAGGATTGTGAAGCTTGGCTACATGGTCCTGTTTATAGGGATATATATTTTAGATATCGTAATTATCAGTTTGATCCAATTGAAGGAAATGATGAATTTGATGATTCGGTATTCACTTCATCCGAGAAATCAATTTTTGATAGCGTAATAAAGAATATTTGTTGCTATAGTGGAAAAGTTCTTGAAGGCTTTACTCATTTAGAAAATCCATGGCTGTTAACCAGAGGAGAACTTTTACCGACTATAGCATCAGAACGAACTATTGACAAAGAATTAATTGGAACTTACTTTAATTCTGTTAAGGAAAAGTACAATATGATTAATGCCAATGACATTAAAAGTTATACTCAAAAAATGTTTGAACAAATTTAAAAAGAAAATATCTTGCAAAGTGGGGCAGTTAACATTCGCTGAGTCTAAAATAGTGTTGCTAGCAAAATCTCTTTTAATCAATAATAATATGATAAAAAGATGTAATTTTAGTAAATGCAACTGAAAATTAACACAAAACAACTTAAATTTGGTAGAATGCAACTAGGTTTCATAGTAAAATTTTTAATTAGAAGAGGTGAATTTTATGAGTTTTAGTGAAAAACTACAAAATTTAAGAAAAGAAAAAAAATATTCTCAAGAACAGCTAGCTGACTTACTTGATGTTACAAGACAATCAGTATCTAAATGGGAAAGTGGGCAGACATATCCAGAGATGGATAAACTTTTAGCAATTTGTAAAATCTTTAACTGCACTTTAGATGAACTAACAAATGATGATATTAAAGAAATATCTACAGAAAAGAAGACCGGATTTAATTCTATTATAGATAGTATATTAGATCTCGTAACAAAAACTTATCAAATGATAACTAATATGAGCTTTAAAGAACTTATTAGATGTGGGGTATTAATGTTTATAGTTGGATTGATCTTATCTATGTTTAATATTCCCTTAAACAGATTTCAATATGAATTATATAAGTTATTAATATCTTTTGGTAATAGAGAAGTAGCATCTATAATATCAACACTCTTAGAATTTTTACTTAATATTACATATGTTATCGTTTGGATACTATTATTTGTTCATATATTTAAAATTGGTTTTTTAGATAAATATGAATTTGTTTCAAAAGAAAAA
>JAQVWT010000018.1 GCA_028709545.1 Bacilli bacterium | reverse complement strand
GCTTTAAACCTTTGTGTTTAGTTTTGAAAATATATTCTATAGTTAATTGGCTAGCTTTAAATAATAAGTTTAATCTTTTTCTATCTTCTCTAAAAAATCTTCTTAATTCTTCTGGCATAGTAAATACTACATGTCTGTGTTTAGCTTTGAATAACTTAGAAATAAGAGAAAGAGAACGCGCTTCATTGTATTTGTTACCGCAAGAAGAACAAAATCTGCTTTTACAAGTGTGACAAACAAATAGTTTAGTCATACACTCACAAATATAAACAGAATATCCAGCAGCTAAAGTTTTACAAGTAAGAATTTTTTCTATAGAAGAAAATACTACATCTCTAATCGTAATGTTTGGATAAGTTTCAACAAATTTTTGCCAGTGGTCAGCAAAAATCTGTTTAATTGTAAAAACTACTTTTCGATTCTGAACCCTATCTTTATACAATTTAAAATTAACATCATCTTCAGTACATATAATCATAATTATATTCTACCACAAAAAACCACCCATAGGGTGGGAGGATGAAATTTATTTCATCTCTTTTTTATATTATATTGATATAAAATCAAACACTTGCTTGTATTTATATTTTGGATATGATACATTCATCACCGAAATTAAAGAGATTACCATAATTGATTTTGTAATATTTAATATACTCTTAGATTTAATAAAAATGAGATGTATAGTAATGGATGTAAAAGATATTCACAACTTTAATTATTAGTGATCCAATTTATATGGAGGATCAATGATTAAAACAATATATAAAAGAATATATTTTTCCGATTTATGATAAAGTTGATATTGGTCATAATGTAAAAAACCATATAATACCAGTCATTGAAGATAGTTTAAATTTAGGACTCAAAATAAATGGTATCAATTTTAATATTCTGTATACAGTTGCCGCCTATCACGATATAGGTTTAATAAAGGATAGAAAAAATTACCATATTTACTCAAGAGATTATGTATTAAATGATAAAAATTTAAAAAAATGGTTTATAGAGAAGGAAATTAAAATTATTGTTGAAGCAGTTGAAGACCATCGGGCATAAAACATTTTAAAAATGCTATTGTTAATTTCTAATCAATAGTTTTTTTTTGAAACATAATATTAATAATGATGAGAGTGGGTAAAAGTGTTTTCAGATGAATATCAAAAATTTATAAATCAAGATTTTGATTCTTTTTCTAACTGGTTGTTTTCATTAAATGCTTATGAATTTTCATTAATAGCATCAATTATTGGATTTGTAATATCGCCTGCTTTAACAATTAATCAACAAGGGTCATTAGGTAATTTTTTTGAACTTCTTGGACAGGTTATCTTGACTATTAATGCGCAAAATACAACACTTTATCAATCTGGTTTTCAACAATCGTGTATTAAGCCACATATTGAGAGTCAAAATTTAGAAGAAGAAATTATTCTAATTAAAAAAGAGTTAATTAAATTAAGAAATGAGATATTTAACAATTTCAACATATAATTAAGGATAAACTTTGAACCATTTGCATAATTTATTAGAGAATGAAGAAGTGATAATATGCTTACTGATGATGAGTTTGTAACCCAGTCCGTAACCTTAAATTTATTTTATTTGTTAAATATTCGCTGTTTTTGTTTAAATATAATGCTTTCTTTTATTGATGAAGAGTGTATTACTAAAGCTAAAGATTATTTAATAAAGGCAGAAAATATTGTTAGTTCTTTTATAAAAGAAAGTGCTGGGGTAGTTCCAGCAGACATTTTAAAATACAATTTTTTAGTTACAAAATATACGATTGATTTAGAGTGTTTAACTGAAAAATTATTTAATATTGTTTTGCAAACAGAGGTTGCTACTAGTATTTATAAATTTGCCGAAGCTCCTTCAAAAAAAATTGGCAGTAATCTCAAAAACCTGATGATAGATGTAAATATCAAAACTTTTAATTTAGCAAAAGAATATAATGAATTTTTAAGTGAAATTTTTATTTTAGAGAAAAATGGTCAATTATTTTCCTATAACTCACCACGTTTTATAAAGGAAATTATTGATACGATTGAAATGTATATTTATTTATTGGAAAGAAATACCAAAAAAATGAAAGTAAATCCAAGTTTTATATCAAATTATGAATACCGGATGCTTTTACTTTATCGAAGTGTAGCTAATCTTATTAGTGTAAAAGTTAATCCAACTAGAGAAGATGTTGTAATAAAAGGAGAAGCGTTTTCAGTTGAATTTAATTGCTTAGCAAAAGAATATTTACTTAAAGATTCTAACCCAGAAGACCTAAATAAGTTAACAAAAAAAACACTGGTTTTGATAAAAAGATTTGCCAATTTTCTTGATGAGCTTACGGCTGATCTTTTAACAGCAAAGGTTTATTTTATTATCGAACCAATATTTATAGACGTTCTATATAGAAGTGTAAATTATTTGATATATAATTTATCAGTTATTAAAGATAATTAAAAGTAATATTATTGATTATTTTAATTATATTTATAAAAGGAGGGATAAATTGAGAGAATATTATATAAAAACTGGTGTATTTCGTGTTGCGCGCTATAATTATGGTACACTTTATATCGTTGAACCAGGTGACAATTTATATGAAATAGCATCTAGATTTAATACCACTGTAGAAAAATTAAAAGAGCTTAATAATTTACCAAATGATTTACTTCAGGTTGGTGATCTTATTGTTGTTGATAATATATATAATCCAGATAATGAACCTATTTATTTGCGCTATATAGTAAAAAAAGACGACACAATTTATAGTATTGCTTACAATTATAGAATGACAACTAATGAATTATTAGAAATAAATAATAAATTGGATGATGACATAAAAATTGGTGAAGCAATTTATGTTTATAACAATCCACCGCTTTTATCTGATGAAATATTATATACAGTAAAAAAAGGAGACTCTTTATATTCAATAGCGACTGCTTATGGAACGACAGCTGAGAATATAAAAAAAGTCAATAATTTGCAGGACAATTTTTTATCAATTGGCATGGAGTTAATCATTAAAGCAGAAAGCCCTGAAACCAGTGAAGAAATGGAAGTTTACACAGTTATTCCCGGCGATTCTTTATATTCAATTAGTCAAAAAAAAGGAGTTTCTGTTGAAGAATTAAAGCAGCTAAATGACTTAACTCATGATAGTTTGAGTGTCGGCATGCAGCTTTTAGTTCCAAAGGAAAATCCATATGGAAAAGGTTCGTAAAATTGAAAATTATACTGATGCGGATTTGGATTATCTGGCAAGACTTATGCGAGCCGAAGCAATAGGTGAGGGGGAATATGGAATGCTTTTAGTAGGAAATGTAGTAGTTAATAGAGTCCTGTGTAACTCTCCAGATTTTGAAAAAATAACTACACTACAAGAAGTGATTTTTCAAACACCGGGCGGATTTGCCGGAGTCAAAAGTGATTTATTTAAACTTGCGTCATCTCCTGAGGAGAAAGAATTAGCAAAAAGAGTATTAAATGGGGAAAAATTCTGGCCAGCTACTCGTGCGCTTTGGTTTTATGCTCCTAAACAAAATGAAGAATGTTTACCAACTTGGTATAACCAACAAAATGTTGGCAAATTTAAAAATCACTGCTTTTATGTTCCAGAAGAAGGGCAGTGTTAGAAAATGAGGGAAAAACAATGTTGAATAACGAAGATTTATTAAAATATTCGCTTATTAATGGTCTTACATACCTATTAACACTAAGAGAGTTTTGTTTAAACATCAACTTTGCTTTTTTAGAAAATAATCAAAGCTATAAAGACTCGGCGATAAATTTTTTTCAAAAGTTTACTGATTTGACAAAAGAAATATTAAAACACGTTGATGGAAATTTAAGTGAAGACTTTTTAAAAAGTGGTTCACTAATTACTGAATATACGATTCCAACCTTGAAGTTAACAGAAAAACTATTTTCCACTAGTTTTTCACTTGATATAATTGAACAAATGCGAAATATAAAGCCAGGAACACCGACTAATGTAACTGATGAAGAAATTGAACAAATCACTATGATAAATAGGGTAGCTTTAATTATAGGCTTAAACTTTAAAGACTTCTTAAAAGAAATATTTGAAAAACAAAACAATAATGAATTGTTTTCATATTCATATCCATTCCTAATTGGTAAATTTATTGAAGAGGTAGATCATTATATCCTAATTTTAGAAAGATTAATTAGAAGGATTGATACAGACCCAACATTTGCAGTAAAAAACGAATATCAATCTTTAAATGTATTAAAAGCTTTTGGCATGTTTTTACGTAGTTTTATTGATCCGAGTCGCAGAGACTTAATAGTAAAAACTCAATCATTTATTATCGAAATAGAAAACTTACTTAATGAGTATAAGGATTTAAGTTTATCGCCGGAAAATCAGCAGATACTAACTACTAAAGGTTTAAATATTTCGAACAGATTTGCTGAATTTTTGTGCTTAATAATTAATCAATTATTAAATGGGGAAGTATATATAATTGTCGAACCTCTTTTTTTAGACAATATGTATCGCTCAATAAATAGTTCTATTTACTTTGTTTTTAGGGAAGATTTAATTACGGAAATAGAAGAAGGCTAAAAAAAATGAATAAAAACTTATCTTATTCATATGAAAATAATATTATAATTTCTAGGTTTATGCTCGATCACGCAATAATATTACTATCACTAATTTCCTTTAATGATAATGAAATTAGTGATATTCTTTATCAAGAACAAAAAACCTATGCGAATCTTTTAAAAGAGGGAATAAACTTAAGCTACAATAATATTTCCCCCGAGTTTTTAATGTCTGATATTTTGATTAGTCAGTTTACAGATATTATGGTAAATAAAACTTGTGAATTATATAAAGTAAGACATAATGAAGAAATTAATCCAATGTGTAATGATTTAATTATTAATTCTAATCCAATAGTAGAAAACCAAAGTTATAGAAATTTTAATCAATTACTAGATCTTAATATTAAATTAATTAAAAATTTAAATAATAGTTTAATCTTGTTTGATACATTATATCGAAAAATCGGTACGGAATCTGTCACAATGTATTTTCCGGCAAAATTCATAAAACATCTAATAGATGAAACCAATCAATATATTTATACTTTAGAATTTCTAAATAAAAAAATAACTTTTACTCCAACTTATATTTATAAATGTAAATATGAATTTAATTTATTTTTAAAAGAACATGCCGAATATTTAAAAAACATGATGTTTCCACTTAATATTAACAATTGTTTTGATGCTCACAACTATATAGAAGAATTCCAAAAAATGAGTGACGAGTTCGATGATAATATCTCCCCAGTAATTATGGCTACAATAAATGATGATACAAGAAAGATCAATAATAGTTTCATTGCTTTTAATACCAAGCTTATTCAAAATATGTTATATAATAAATATTATGCTGCAGCTATTCCTCTTTTAAGTGATCATATCTTAAGAGAATCAAAATATGTTTCTTATCAACTTGATATATTTAAAAAGTTAAGATAATTATCCATATATACCTTGAATCATTTTTGAGACTGCAACAAATATATAGGAAATTTTATACCAAGTAGCGTAATTTACTATACCTGTTATTGGTAAACCAAATACTTCTTGAAATTTCCTAACAGATGCTCTTGTATCTTCACCAAAAATACCATTGGCTGGAAGTGTTTTAGGAATTGCCGGATAGTTCCCGCTTATTTTATTTAACTGATTTTGTAAAATTCGCACTTCTTCTCCACAGCTACCGACACTTAAATTATAACCTGGAAATGAATAGGGAAGACCGATAGTGTTATCTGCTTCCATAATCATCATATTTGGACTATAGTAGTATCTAATAATTTGCATAGCATCATAACCACTATCTCCCAATGTTTTAGACCCCCATTGTGATAACCATCCGGCATTGTTGGTCTTAATACCGTCATTATATTGAGCGAAAAACGGTTGTGGGACATTAGGAAGTTTAATATAATTATTAAATATTTCATCAACAACTTCAGAAATTGATTGAAAGATAGTTCGGCCATGGGTATACTTTTGATCATATGCAGTTGATGAGGTAATAGTAAAGTTATAGCCCCTTGATGGATACCATTCGGTAAATATTCTATTTAAAGTAAAGGAGATAATTGCCAAAACATTTGCTTTTATTGTTTCTTTGGGCCAAGTACTATAAATTTCTGATGAAGCAACATTTTTAATATAATCAGGAAAGCTTACAACATAATTTGTAGCTGAGCTACTAGGGGTCCCGTTGTGAACAATAATATATTCAGGAATCGAAACTTTAGGATAAACTCTATTATTTACTGATTCAGTAATATCTATTTCATCATCTATCTTTGGCGGATAATCTCCCCATAAAACATGAGGGGGAAGCTCTTCATATGTCACCCCGGTCACTCCTTTTGTAAGAAAAATTTTTTGAATTGAAGTTTCATTCGGAAAAACTTCAACACCTTCGACTATAGCTGTCTCGTATCCCTCTTTCTGAGCTTTTATACTATAAACAGAATATGGTCTTACGTTTTCTTGGGGTTCTAACGAATATTCAATATTTGGGGCTTCTAAAGATAACGTCTCTGTTTTACCGCTGGTATCAGTTGTGACATTTAAATTAGTGTTTTCTCCGAATATTTGCAATAAAACACCAGAAATCAGCGTGGTTTCATCTTCTTCGTAAACTTCGATAATTAAATTACCAGTACTCAAGTTTAATCAACACCTTTCATTTATATTTATAAAGTAATATATGCTAAATAATGAGTTTTTGTATCCTTTATTAATAGGTTTAATATACTATATTAGAAAATAGAAGGAGGAATAAAATGAATAATTACCCTAGAAACAATAATTTTAATCCAACGTTTTATCCATATACTAAACGAATTAGTCGATATAGAAAATTAGTTAAAGATACATATCAATCTCGTAATTTATCAGAGGTAATCCTTAAATTTGGAATGAATGGAGTAGAAGTGGAAGAACTACAAAAAATTCTTGTTTCACTAAATTACTTAAAAGGTAAACCAGACGGTTATTTTGGTAAAAGTACTGAAAAAGCAGTTTTAAATTTTCAAAAAGATTCTAATCAAGTAATGGACGGGATAGTTGGTCCAATAACCTGGACATACTTAGAGAAAACTCAAAACGAAGAAATACCTGTTAATGAACCAACAATCAAAGAAGGGGATAGTAATTTATTTGTAACTAGCCTGCAAATGAAGTTAAATGCACTGGGATATTTAAAAGAAGAACCTGATAGTGTTTTTGGTTCGTCAACGGAAAGAGCGGTAAGAGAGTTTCAAAGAGCTAATAATTTAATGGTTGATGGGATAGTTGGTCCAGATACTTGGAGAATAATTAATCATAAATATTCAGAACTTGATAGTCCAGTACCAGTTATTATAGAACCAATGTTAGAGGGAACAAGTGGAGAAAATGTTGAAACATTACAAAAAAACCTAAGTAGTCTAGGCTATTATGAAGGAAACATTACCGGAAGTTTTGATATCCCAACGGGAAATTCAGTACAACGTTTTCAATCAGATAACGGTTTGTTATCAACCGGCATTGTTAACCAGAAGACTTGGGAGTCTATTGCTGAAAAACTAGAAGAAAATAACAGATCAGAAATAAATTACCAAAAAAACAATAATTTAGACCGCCAAAAAAAAGTATTATCGAGACCGACTATAAGACTAGGAGATTCAGGAAATGATGTTGCAGATTTACAACGTTATTTAAAAGAACTCACTTATTTTGATGGAACGATAGATAGTCAATTTGGTAGTGAAACTAATAGGGCAGTAAGATCTTTTCAAAATACCAATAATTTATTAGTTGATGGAATAGTTGGAAGAAACACTTGGAGTGCCCTTGTTAATTTATATTCACCACTTGCAATATGCTTGCCAGATGATAGTGATCGCTATATTGGCGTAGTAATTGATGCTGGACATGGTGGCGAAGATCCCGGTGCAGTAAGCCAAGGTGTAAGTGAAAAAAATTATAATTTAATGATTTCTCAGTATATGGCAGAGCGTTTTTCAGAATTAGGAATTCCTTATTCACTGACTCGCGATAGTGATGAAACCCTAACCAATACAGAAAGAGTTGCTAGAATTAAAAGACCATTTGGAGATGTAAGTAATGCTATAGTTATTTCTAATCATATAAATGCAGGCGGTGGAGAAGGCGCAGAAATAATTTATCCGATTCGAAGCAATGAAACACTTTCTAGAAACATCCTTACTGAAATTGGCAATGCAGGTCAAAAAACGCGTACATATTATCAAAAAACACTTCCTAATGATCCAACTAGTGATTATTATTACATTATGAGAGATACAGATAGACTGCAAACATTAATTGTTGAATATGCATTTTTAGATAATATAAATGATTTAACAAGACTCCAAAACAACTGGGAAAGTTATGCTGAGGCAACAGTTAAGGCGGTTGCTGAGTACATGGGTTATCCATATACACAAGAAGACTTAAATGGATTGGTTTATACTGTTGTAGCTGGTGATTCACTGTGGGCAATAGCTAAAAAATTTGGAACAACTGTTGAAAACATTAAAAGGTTAAACAATTTAAGCAGCAATAATTTATCGATCGGTCAAAAACTGATTATCTCTGGAAGTCAAACTCCAGAACCAGAACCCACACCTACTTCAATCCACACAGTAGTAGCAGGCGATACTTTATATTCAATTGCCCGCAGATATAATACAACAGTATCAGAATTAAGAAGATTAAATAATTTAAGTAGTGATATTTTATCAATCGGTCAAAACTTGGTAATAACTGAAACAAATAGTTCTGTGACACCAGAATTGCCAATTATTTACATTGTTAAAGTAGGCGATACATTATGGTCAATTGCTAATAATTTTGACGTTACAGTTGACACTATAAAAAAAGCAAATAATCTAACAAGTAGTAACTTGTCAATTGGTCAAGAACTTTTAATTTCTAAAGAAAGCATAATACCATCTTTACCAGCAGAAAACATAATTTATACAGTAAAACAAGGCGATACACTATGGTCTTTAGCTCAAAAATATAATACAACAGTTAATAAAATAAAAAATGTTAATAATTTAAGCAATAATAGTTTATCAATCGGCCAAAGTTTAATAATCCCAGATGGTTTGGATAATTTAAATGTGTATACAGTAACATCTGGTGATACATTATGGAATATTGCGAGTCGTTTTGGGACAACAGTTGTTGAAATAAGAAAACTTAATAATTTAAATAACAATCTATTAAATATAGGCCAGCAATTAAAAATACCAATTATATAAAGTGAGAAAACTCACTTTTTTAATATACTTTTTAAAAATAAGCCATACTAAAATAGGAGTTGTGTATGAAGAAGTATCTATTATTTACATTTCTTATTATTTTATTATTAATTATCCAACTTACTTCAAAAAGCTACGGATACGAAGATTGCAGTAATTATAAAATAAATATAAATAATTTAAACTCACAAGATTTAAATGAATATTTACAAATAAATTATCCTAATAATGATATAAATTATTTTTGTTCATATAACAATTGTTATTATGTTAAAAATGAAGGCATAACTGTTGCCTTACAAAATTTTTTGCTACTTCAAGAAAGTAAAGGCTTAACGGACTATATTCAAGAGGCAGAAATAAAAGGTTTTCCAATTACTGAGATAAGTCTTAATCGATGTCAATAAAATCTAATTCTGTTTTAAAGTCTTTAATCAATTCCTTGATAAAAACTGAATAATTATTTTTAGGTACGAGTAGATATACATAGTTTTTAGCTCTGGTAAGAGCTACGTAAAATAATCTTCTTTCTTCTTCATACATCAAATATTCAGTGTTTAAAATTTTAGAAATAATTCTTTCGTTTTTAATTTTTGAAGGAAACCCCACCACCGAATTTTCTAAATTTAATAATATAACATTATCTTCTTCTAAACCTTTTGATCTATGAATAGTTAAAAATCTCATATTTTCAGAGTCCATAACATTAAACTGTTCTTTATCACGATTATTTCTTCCTAAAATTAAGGTATGACCTTGAATATGTTTTAAAACCTTGTTAACAACTGTCCTTTTATCAACATAAAAATTTAATTTAATCGGTTTAACTATATTTTTATGACAAATAGTATTTTTTTTAAGTTGTCTTTTATTTTTCATAATAAAATCACTAGTTATTTTAATAAGCTCACTACTATTTCGATAGTTATGGTTTAAATAAATAACTTTTGTATTTGGATAATATTTTTTAAAGTTAACAAATAAGTTTAAATCACAGCCACTAAATCGGTATATAGATTGATAATCATCACCGACAACAAAGAATTTAGCATCATTTTCTTTAAGCAATGCATCTATTAAATTAAATCTAATTAAAGAAGTATCTTGAAATTCATCTATAATAATAAATTTATATTTTGTCTTTTTTTTACGCTTACTAATAAGCTGAGTTGCTTTAATAATTAAATCATTTAAATCTAAAGATAGTGTCGATTCTAAATCTCTTTGATAAATAAGGTAAATGTCTAATATAAATTTATAATAGATTTTATCTATAAAAAAGCTCTTTTTATATAAATTGATTAAATAATTAATACTATTATAATTACTTTTATATATATTTATAAAATTTTCAATTAAAACCTTTAAATTACTAATATCTATATAATTAATTATTCTTTTATACAAAATATTAGCTT
This sequence comes from Bacilli bacterium, assembly GCA_028709545.1. Lineage (GTDB taxonomy): Bacteria > Bacillota_I > Bacilli_A > RF39 > UBA660 > DUUS01. The sequence goes on along the minus strand of JAQVWT010000018.1, from coordinate 10,161 downwards.
TCTTATTATCTAGTGCAAAAGAATTAAAATATTCGTTTATTATAAAGCTTAAATAATTACTAGAAACAATATTTATTTTGTTTTTATTACTAATAATATCAAGGGCTAACTTGTGAAAAGTCTTAATATCCAGATTATAATTAACTTTTTTCTTTAAAGAATTGACTGTTTCGTTAGTAAAAGAGATTATAAGTATTTCCTCGGGTTCATAGATCTTATTATCAATAAAATAGTTCACTTTACCAACTATAGTTGAGGTTTTACCAGAACCGGCTCCTGCTATTACTAATGTATTTTCTAAACTTTCTATAGCTTTAATTTGACACTCATCATATACCACTTAATCACCCAAGTTAAAATTAAAACAAAATACTATTAAAGTCAAATTACCAATATTAAAAAAGCTAGTCTATTTTAACTAGCTTTTTATCAAGAATTGAGTATAAATAAGTATTGGTTTTTTTCTTTGTCTTTTTTTCAATATAATTTTGATATCCGCGTAATTGTAAAATATATGCATCATCAGCTATATTTTTTAGTTTATAATCAATAATATCTATATGATCTTCATAAACTAAAAGCAAATCTATAACTCCATATTGATGATTATCTTTTTCAATATTTTGAAATTCATATTCTTTAATAATAGTTGCCTTATTAATATTTTTCATAATATCATGGTTTAAAAAATCACGAATAAGATCTTTTTCTTCGATTGTTAAATTTTCATAATTAGGATTTAAAAAGTCTATATTTTCTAAAATATAATGAATCTTATTACCATATTCGATATTGTTTTTTTCTTCTTTAGAAAGTAGCTTTGTACCACTTTTAGAAAATGTCTTTTTGGTTAATTTTTCAAAAGATAATTCTGTCTCATTAACCTCAAAGTTTTCATATTGGTTATCATATTTTAGTCTTTCTTTACTGTTATTTAAATAAAGATTTGGAATTTCAATCTCTCCTAAATCAACAACTTTATCTTGTATTACGGCGTTTACAGAAATTAATATATCAAGGAATGATCGATAGGAGATTTTAGTTAAATAGTCAATTGCATTAGAGTTTTTTTCTTCATCATTTATTTCTTTAAATGGATACAACATAATCATTTTCTCTTTGCACCTTGTTAAGGAAACATAATATAATCTTATTTTTTCAGAAATTTCTTCTTGAATATACTTTTCTAAATATAATGAATAAATAAATGTTTTTTTAAGACCTTTTGTTTTGACTGGTAAAATAAATCCGAAGTCTTTTGAAAAAATAATTTTTTCTATATGATCTCTTAAATTAAATCTTTTATAAAGTCCGCTAAAATAGCAAATATTGTATTCTAAACCTTTTGATTTATGAATGTTAGTAATTATAGAAGCGTCACTACTTGTTAGTGATGGTGGCACTTTTATCTGACTTTTATTGCTAATTAAAGTATCTAAATAATCTTCTAAGCCATAAATATCAATACCTAATGTATTTAGTTCATCAGCTTTTTCTAGTAAATTCTTTAAAACAAGATTTTTTTCATGAACATTTCCAGCCGTAACCATTTACATATAAAAATCAAATTTAAATATTATTTCTTCTAATATATCTCTATTGCTCGCATAATTAAGGTCTTTATTAAATGTTTTAGCAATTTTATATATTTCACTTTCAAAAATTTTATTATTTGTAAAACTTAAAAATATTTTTTCATCTGGCAATTCAAATAGATAACTTCGAGCAATACTAGTAAAACAAAATCTAAAATCAGCATCAAATTCTTCTTTTTTAATTTTAAGTATCAATGTTAAGATGTTTTTTATTAAAAATGTTTCATCATTAAATAAAATGTTTTCATCTTTTTGAATAATTAACGGTATTTGCATCTTTTCAAAGACTTTTTTATAAACTTCAAAAGAACTTGTTCGATCAATTAATATACAAAAATCACGATATGTACAATCTCTAAGAGTACCTTTATTCATAACTTGAAATTTGTTTTCTATTTTCTTTTTGATGTCTTTGCCAATTATATAAGCCTCTATCTCTTCGTTTGAATATTTATTATCTTTTTCATAAGTATAAAAAACAGGTGAATAATTACTAGGACTTATAACGTTATATGATTCATTACCAAAAACCATTTGATGTTCTAAAGCATAATCAGCACTGCCAATTTCGTTATCCATAATTTTATTAAAAATAGAGTTTATTAATTCGATAACTTCTGGTCTTGATCGAAAGTTTTTATTTAAATCTATTTTTATTCCATTTATATTGTTTTTATACTTATCATATTTTTCTTTAAAAATACTAGGGTTAGCATTTCTAAAACGATAAATAGATTGTTTAATATCACCAACCATATAAACATTATTATTCTCAATCATGCTAATAAAAGCATCTTGAATATCATTAGTATCTTGATATTCATCTATCATGATTTCTTTAAAATGATTCTTTAATTGACTAGCAATATCAGGATTATTTTTAAGTAAAGATATGGCAAGTTTACTAATATCACTAAATTCAAAACAATTATGCTTTTTTTTATACTTATCAACTTTATCATTAAGCTCAAGTAATATATCGATAACTACTTTCACATGGTTTGAAGTGGTTAAAACCTCTTGAATTAAATCCTCTTTTGTTTGTTTTGTATATATCTTTAGTTCATCAATTATTTTTTTTAGCTCGGCTTTATAAAATTTGGCAGCATCACTAGACCCTGGCGGCAAGCTAGGGAGGCTAACACTGCCAACAACTCTTACTTCCTCATAATTTTTAGCTTCTAAGACAGGTTTTAGCAGACCATAAATTTTATCATAAAATACTGGGCTTACTTCAAAGCTTAATTTATTTAAAGTACTGTTAAGAGCATTAATTCTTTTGTTTATTAATTTTAAATATTTATTAAGTAAATCATAAATATTACTAGCTTTATAGTAGTTCTCTATATAATTAATTAAATATTCTTCTTTCTCAATAATTAAGTCTAAGTTTTTATCTAAATTTAAAATATTTTGTTGCAACCCTTCATCATTTTTCACGCAAAAATTTGTAACTAAATCAATAAAATCTTGCTCTTTATTAAGATATTTATTATTGAATATTTCGCTTAGTATTTCTTTTTTCTTAAAATTAATAACCGAGCTATCAATGATTTGAATGTTTTTATCTATATTTAAATAATAATGATATTTTTTAACTAATGAAAAAACATATGCATCAAAAGTAGAAATAAAAGCGTTTTCGATGTTATTTAAACTGTGTTTTAGTTCAGGATGACTATTTATTTCTTTTTTTATTTTTTCTTGCATATCATGCGCAGAATTGTTAGTAAAGGTTAGTATCAGTAGTTCATTAAGAAAGATTCCGGATTTTAATTTTGTGATTACTCTTTCCGTTAAAACTGTAGTTTTACCAGAACCGGCACCAGCAGAAACTATAATATTAGATCCGGTTTTATTTATTGCTGCAAGCTGCTCATCGGTCCAATTCATTATTTTGTCCCTCCTTTAAAAATGTTAAATCTTTGTCTTTAGTCAGATATATTTGGTTTTCTTCTTTCATAAAACAAATTGATTTATATTTGCAATAAGTGCAGCTAATATTATTTTGATTTACTACTTTAGGATTAATTGCAAATTTTGCATTTAAAATATTATCAGCACCTTCTTTAATTTTATTTCTTGTTATTTTGAAAATTTCTTTAAATTCATTTTCATCAAGTAATTTTGTATAGTATGAAAAACCTTTAGTAGTAGTTTTCATTCCTTTAATAAATCTACTATTTTTATATGTACTATCAAGTTCCTTAATTATAGACTCATTATCAAGAGTATATCCAACTAGTTTTAAACTATCGCGTCTTATTTTTTCTAAATCATTTTTATCATCATCTATCAAGACTTTTCTGTTAACGTTTTGTAAATAAATACCTGCTATTCTAGCCTTGGGATATGCGGCTTTTACTAAATAAATATAAATTGGTAGTTGCATTCCAAGTCCATAAGGAGTTAAAGATAAGTCTATATTAGGATCATAAGTTTTATAATCTATAATTGCCACCTTATCCTCATAAGTCATTATTTTATCGATGATTCCACTAAAAACAATCTCTACCTCTCCTTTAATATTAACTTTTATGCTTTTTTCACACTCAATATTTTTAAATAAAGAGATTTCATAATGTTCTTTGATAAAGTCAATTACAAAAGCAAGTTCTTCACACATTTTATCAATAAAAATATAATGACCCGCCTTTAAATCAAAGTTTTTATTTCTAAAAAACCAATTTCTTTCTTCAATCAAGTTAAAATGTTTATTAAATGCTTTTGATAAGATATGATGAGCTAAACTTCCTAAGTATGCCTCAAATGATTCTTCATAATTATTAAGTTTTAATATATAATCAAGATAATATTTAAAGCTACATTCATAATAAGCGTTTAATTTTGTATAAGATAAAGATAATCTATTAAGTTTGTTTTGTAAAATCCGTGAGCTTATTCCATTAAACTGGTTATCATATGATAAATAATTAAGGTTTTTATAAGTATTATATAATTTTAAAACCTCAAGATTTATTTCACCATATTTCTTTTCTATATCTAGTAAATATGCTAAATTATACTTATTACTACGGTGAGAAAACAAACTTATCTCATATTCTTTTTCAATAATATTTAAATTATTACTTAAAGTTGAAGGAAAACATACTTCCTTTAAATTTTCTTTTGAATATGTAATGTTTAAATTTTTAATGTTTTTAATTAAGTTTTCCCATATCTTTAACTCTATTTCATTTAATTCTTCAGTACTCTCTAATAATTCATTCTTTTCAGCATCATTTATATAATTATCATCTTTATGTGTTTTGGGAATCATATTATCAATAAAACTAATTAAAAAAACATGCTTATTATCATCAAAATAGTTGTCTTTTATTTCAACTAAGTTTACAGCGTTTTTATACTTAGATTTATTTATTTTTTTCAGCTTAAATTCCTCAGTTAGAATATTTTTAATTGTTGAAAAACTATCTATAAAATAATATTTATTAAAAATTTCAATAACCGCATTATAAATATCTAAGTCGGTAATTTCACTTAAAATGTTTTCATAATCACTCAGATTATTAAGTAGTTTAATACCAATGGTAGTATCGTAAAGTGAAGTTTTCGATTTGAAATTAATTGGTATTTTATAAAAGTCAAAAATTCTTTTTATAGTTAGACTATATTCATCATTATAATTAGCAAGAAATATATCATTAATATTTATGCCATTATTAATTTTCTCGATTATTTCTTTGGCTACATATTCAATTTCTTCATTAATATTATTAAACTTAAGCAAATTATGACTATATTCATTGTTTTTTTTAGTAATTATATTAACTTTAGTCACTTCTTTTAATTTATTTATTAAACGATGATCAAATTTATATAAATAATCAAAACCAATTACAATTATATTTTTATTTTTTAATGAATTTAAAAAATAAAAATCATAATTTAATAACTTGTTTATATCGAGTTTTTCCTTAAACTCGCTTAAATCCTTTAGTTTTGGATTATTTATGTTATCTGTTAAAAAATATAAGCTTTCAATAATCTCTATTGAGTTTTGATAACTAAGAGATTTTTCTTTCATAGTATAATAAATAGTTTGAGCATCATACTCGAAAATTAATTTCTTTTTCAAGTCATCTAAAGTCATGACTTTTATATTAATAAGTGGTCTTTCATTAATGATATTTAAAATATAATCTTTAAGATTATTAGGAATAATTAAAATAGTATTGTTGTCTAAATATTTGTAAATATCCATTTTATCACCACTTAGATTATATCAAAAAAACACTTGTAGGTGTTATTTTGTCATTGAGTTTAGGAAACCTTCTATGAATATTTAGATTCCAGCCCGAAGTAAGCTTCCATAGTTATCCAGTTACCGTTATTATAGAGTTTATCGGCAAGATACTTACCAACATATCTTAAATGCCATGATTCGTATTTATAGCCTGTTTCATGAGTTTTATCTTTAGGGTATCTAATTATAAAACCATACAGATGGGCATTATCATTAACCCATTTTCCTTCACTGGTTGCTGTAAATGATGCATCAACTGAGTTTAAATCAAAGGCAAAACCTGATTGATGTTCAGAATGACCGGCTCTAGCAGAAGTTATATCAGCATATTCTGCCCCACCTTTATTAATGAAATGTTGATAAAGTCCTTTTTGATAGTTATATGCCCGATAACCACTAGAAATATAAATATTAAGACCAATTGCTGCAGCATCATTTTTCATTTTAATCCATTCTTCATATGCAGTTTTATCGATACAATTTTTACAAATTTCAGTTTCTATTTTTTCTTTAGGGTTTTCAGGTAACCAATCTTCACTAAGAGGATAACTTTTATTAACTATTAAATAATCATCTATATAATAAGCCCCATCAATTTTTTCAAGGATGTAACCTTTAGAGGTCGTCTTGATATAATTATCATTATCATTATCATCATCATCATCATTATTAACAACAGTTGTAGTAGATGGAACAATTGGTTTTGTTGTTGGTATAGTTGTAGTCTTATTATTTGTTGTGGGTTCATTATTTTTGTTATTATATGTGTTAATAGTACTCACCTTATTTCTAATTAATAATATGAAGATAAGTAAAAAGATAGCTATTAAATAATGCCCGATTTTAACTTTTCTTATTTTCTTATTTTTTACTATATAAATTATAAATAAGTAAAGAAATGGAATTGTTATTGCTAAGTTCATAATTAAATCAATATATTTGCTAATATGTTTCATGTTTCTCACTACCTTTAGTTAATTATACCACCATTAATAGTATTTAATGTTAAATTAATTAACAAAAGATGAGATTTTACAGAAAAAAAAGCTTATAAATTAATTATAAGCATCTCTAGTAATTTGATATATTCCATATATACAAATTACTAAAGAAAAAGTCATTAAGATTACACAAAAAACATCGTCAACTACTTTTGATTTGTATAAAAATAAGGTAAGAATCAAAAAAACAATACCGATAAATAAAGTAATAATACCAAAAGAGATTTTTCTTTTTTTTCTTTTCATATAATCGCCTTCCTAATATAAAATATAACACAAATCAATGTTTAATACAATTCTGCTAAATTCATTTAGAACAAACTTGTGTTATTAATAAAATTAATAAAAACAGTGTTATTTGTAACTTTTAATTATTTTTGTTATTATGTAGCCTATCGTTTTTTAAATGTTTCTTTTATATTCTGTGCTAACTATATCTCCTTCAATTAAACCTGTGTTAAAAAGAGCATTTAAATAATCTAAATCACTTTGGTTTTCAACTTTCATAAAAATAGGGTTAGTATTATGTTCTAAGAAAACTTCAACACTCTTTTTTAATAAAGATTGGCAAATAGAATTTTCTTGAGAATTTTTCCATAGTTCAGGACTAATTTTTATGTATTTAGCTTTAGTTTCTTTCCAAATATTTAAAGTTGGATCAGTTTCGTTTAAATTAAAATTACTTAATCCAACTTCAAACCCTAAATCTATCGTTGTTTTTAGATTTTCTATTAATTCCTTAGAATCTTCTCTAAAATTATTTACATTAACGCACATTATATAATCTTTTGGATTTCCTGTCATTGTTTTGTGTAAAGTACTAATAAATTTATTAAAGGAAAGTTTTTGATTAAATAAAGAATTTCCATCTATATTTATCATTAATTGAGATCCTGTAACAATTGATGATGACAAAACTATTTTTCTTAAGTTTAAATAATCTAATTTTTTTAAATTATCAGAATCTCTTAATGTAGATAATTTATTTCCGATAAAAATTCTATTTCCCTGTACATCTCTAGTAAAAATGTCGTTGATATTTTGGGGGTTTTTATTTAAATCGTATATATCTCTTTGAATATATGATAGTTCTTCTTTTTCTATTGCTTGAGCAGTACGAGCAATAAACAACTTGTTTTCGACAACTTTGTCATATAGTTTTTGATCAAAACTCATGAAGGTTAATCCTCTTTTTTTGGCTTCGTACATCATAATATCTGCTGTATTAATTGTTGGATTGATTCCATGTTCAGCAGGAACAGCACCAACGTTAAAACGATATACTAAAGGTATCATATTTAAATTGAAATAATTTTGAATGTATTCGTTGCACACATGAAAGAGTTTTTCTAGTTCGACATAGGAATGATGGGTTAAAATTAAAAATTCATCACCATGTTTTCTAGCTATTAAGCTAGTTGGAAAGACAATCTTTAATATTTTTCCAAAAGAATTTAAACAAACATTACCTGCACTGTGCCCTAGTTCATCATTGATTTTTTTAAATTTAGAAAAGTCAATGAAAGCGAGATTTGAATTCGGATATTTATTTAAATAATTGTTATATTGCGAGACAAAAAACGGCATTGTATTTATGTTAGCAACATGATCTAACTTATCATTAATATCTTGCAATTGTAAATTATTCATAATAATCACCAAAACTTCCTAAAAAAATTATAACACTAGAAATTAGTTTATTCTATAGTATTATGACCTTTTTTATATAAAAGATAAAAAAAGAGTTAAAAACTCTAATAAAATAGAAAGATAAAGCTAATCTATATTTGTAAATGTGACTGTTTTCTCTTCGTTAACAATGTCAATTTTTATTTTATCGTCAACCTTTTGATAGTTTGCAGTACCAATAGTTATAGTGTCATCTGCTGGCGTTAATTTCAAGTCACCATTTGAAAGTGAATAATTTCCGGTTATTTCTGAAATGTCACAGTTATTATTTTCTTCATCAAATGATAGTAGTTGATAAGAAAAAGTATTATCTTGATTTAAAAGAAGTTTTGCTTCAATATCAGGACAAATTAATAAAGAAGTTTCAGTATATTCTCCGATAAGATTATCAAGAGATAATTCTTCTTCCTCTTCCTCTTCCTCTTCTTCATTATTTTGATTGTCATTAATGCTTGTTGTGGTTGTAGTCGAGAAAAATGGGATTTTGTTTTTTATTTCATCAGGCAATATTATATAGTCCATTTTTATAAAATAATAAAACGCAGTTAAAATTATCGCTAAAATTAGTAGAAGTGCAAAGAAACCAATAATCGGACTTCCTTTCGATTTTTCTTTTTTAATAGGTTCAACAGAAACTATTTTTTTATTTAATTGATTGTTATTATCTTCAATTGTAGGTGTTTCAATTACATTATTATTAACAAGTGCCTCTTCTACTAATGGTTGTTTTTCATCTGGAGTATGCATAATAGTCTCTACTTCTGGAGTTTCAGGAGTTGTCATGTTAGTTATTTCATCTTCATTTTGAGATAACTTTACGTTTTCTATATCTTTAATTGGTTCAAATAATGGCTCACCTTCATGATTTTCTCTATTAATATTTTGGTCTATGCTTTGATCAAATATATTAACATTAACAGGCTCAGTTGCTTTATTGTTTGTATTTTCATGGTTAATTTCTTTTTCACTAGGAAAAGCCACATTTGTCTCTACCTTATTTTCGACAACATTATTTATTTTAATGTTATCTTCACTTTGTATATTTTGATTGTTTTCAGGTGGATTAGATTCTCCATCGATTCTTTTTGGAAGTTCGATGGTGTTATCATCATTGTTCATTATTTAGACACTCCTTTTATTCTAAAAAAATTATAGCACAATAAATAAATTTCTTCAATTTAATTTCGGAAAAAGGTAGTGTTTCCAAAGTTGGGAGATTATATAAGGGTATTTTTACAAAAAATGGCTAATACCCATCAAATGCTTTATAATTGATTTAGACAATAATTAGAAAGCAGGTACTAGCCATATGAATATTCTACCACTAATCGAACATTTTACCAATACATTTAATGAAAGTTTTAATTGTTCTTTAAACCCATTTGATATTGAACGAAAAATAAAAGATATCGGAGATTCTTTTACTATCAAACTTTATGAGGAATTATTAAGTTTAATTCAACTTCTTACTACTCTAAAGACAAAAATGAAAGATATGTATTTATGAGAGAAGTTCTTGCTTTAAAACCATACCAAAGAGTATCAAATGAAGGAGAATTTAATATAGTTAAAGAAGTTATGAACTCTAATATGAGTGAAGCAGGAAAAA
>JAQVWT010000060.1 GCA_028709545.1 Bacilli bacterium | reverse complement strand
TAAATCATGTGATGTCGAAGCATGGAGTCCAAGACAAAAAAAATATTTTGAAGTTGGTTCTTGTTCAACTTTAGGAGATGCTCAAGCTAGAAGACTAGGAATTAGAACTAAAACTAATAAAGGCACAAAATATGTTTATACTCTTAATAATACAATATTAGCAACACCAAGAGGTTTAATTGCTTTTTTAGAAAACAATGTAAATGAAGATGGCAGTATTAATATACCTATAGTTTTAAGACCTTATATGGGGAATAAAGAATTAATTAAACCATAAAAAATATCATAAATTGTGATATTTTTTAATTATCATGCAAAATATCTTGCATAATAAGAAAAAAAATGTATAATAATTATCAGCAAATGGGGGATATTAGATGGAATACAATTCAGTAGTGGATTATATCAGAAAAAAAGATGAAAAAAGAAATCAAAAAGGTATTGTTATTGAGTTTGATGGATATAAAATTACTAGGGATGAATACTGGCAAAGAATTGAAAAATATAAGGAATATTTTATATCACAAGGATTTTTTTATGGTTGTGCAAAACCGGTGACGATTTGTAACTTAAATGCTCCTGAATATGAATTTATATATATGGCATTACTAGAATTAGGTGCGATTGTAAGTACTGTTAGTTTAGCGTTTTTTAAAAGTGATGTATTAAGACATTCGATTGAAAAAGGTGCTGATACAATTGTATTAAGCGCAGAATATATTACACCAGAACTTAAAGAATCTTTAAAAGCTCTGAAGGAAAATAATGGCAAAAACAATATAAAAAGAATAATCTTTACTTCAGCCGGTGATTATAGACCAGAAGGTAAAAGAAGGATTTATAATCATAATTTTAATTTTAAAGAAATGATAGATTTTCTTGATTTACCTAAAAATATAGAAATAATATATCCAAGTGCAATTAAAGAATTATCAGAAAGTAAAATTACAAAATCAACTAATAGCCAAAATATTAATTTATTAAATGAGATAGCTACTTATTCAAATACAGGAGGAACAACAACTGGTATACCAAATTGTGCTGTACATACGCACAAAGCAATTATTAATTTATTAAAAGCTCATGAAAATGAAGTTTTTCCTGAATTTCCATTAAAAGATGGCGATAAAGCTTTATTACTTATTCCTATATCACATCTAACAGGTCAATTTTATGTGTTATTATTACGTAGAGCATATGGAGCAAATATTGTTTATAATCCTGGAGCATTTGAAACATCTTTAATTACTAAAGCTTTAATTGAAGATGAAATTAGTGATGTCATAGCGCCTTTTGGCCTTTATGTAGCAGTAGCACATTCAAAACTTAATCTTGGAGATTTAAAAAATTTAAAACCTTCTAGTGGTGGAGAACCTACTCCAAAAGAGCCAACTAAAATAGTTAATGAAAAATTAAAAACGGCCGGATCAAAATCGATAGTTATTGGAAGTGGTAGTACTGAATTTGGTTCAGCTATTATGACTACCTATGGAGTAGAAAATAGAAGTAATGAAAGTGGCTATTTAATTCCAGGAGCTGAAGCTATGATTATAAACCCTAATACATATAAAAAAGCAGTTGATGGTGAAAGAGGAATTCTATATGCAAGATGTCCATGGCAAATGAAAGAATATTTAGATAATGAAAAAGCAACTAAAGAATTCTTTAATTATATTGATGAAGATGGAAAAGTATGGGGAACAAATAATGATATAGCATCAGTCGTAGGATATTATAAAGAAAAACCAATATATTCAATTGACGGAAGAGTAACTGATTTTGTTAAAAAAAATCAGCAAACAAAAAAATATTATCCGGGTATTACTTTTACAAATGGTAAAGTAGATAATGTTGATTTAAAAGAAGGAAATTTTTTATTTGATATGAGAGATAAACTTTTAAATACTCCTGGAGTAATTGAGGCAGAAGCTTTATTAATTCCTTTTGATAAAACCAGTAATTTAGGAACTCCTGTAGTTAATTTAGTAATAGTTCCGCAAGCAAATCCCGTTGATATTATAAAATCTGTATATAATTCTTACACATCTGATTTTATACCCGAAGGTTTAATATTTAGAACTCATTTTGCTCGTAGTTTTGCTACTGATAAAAGAGAAATACTAACATTGCGTGAAGAACGTAAAACATATTATAGTCTTAGTAAAGATGGAAATATTATTAAGGTAGAAATACCTGAAAATAGTGAACCTATTTATGAAATAATTAGTAATCTAGACGAAATAAAAATAGTAAATCCTCCGGAACCTAAAAAAATATTAGTAAAATAAATATAAAAAACGAGTATTATGAAGTGGACCCTATTTTGGACACTTTATAAAAAAACGCTTTTAGTATAAAATAACATCTCAAGAAAGGAGATGTTATTTTTATGGCTTCTAAAGGACAAAAATTCAATAAATATTCTGAAGAATTAAAAAATAAAATTATAAAAGAATATTTTTCGGGCGATTTTGGTGGAAGTATATTAATCGGTAAAAAATATAATGTTTCTAGATATACAATTGATACTTGGATTAGAAAATTTAAAAACCAAGGAAGTTTAGAAAACGATGTTTATCGTAAGCGTGGTAGAACAAAAGAAGAAAATATTGATTATAAAGAACGATATGAAATACTAAAAAAATACCAAGCCTTCCTAAAAGCACAACGAGAGAAAAAGTAATATTTATTAATTTATATATTAATAAATATAAACTTTCCAATATGTGTGCAGTTTTAGAAATAAGTAGAAGAACTGATGATTTAGACTATTTAGATTATACAATGATAAGGAAAGTATTTGATAATTCTAAAGGCACATATGGATATCGTAGGATAATTGAAGGCTTAAAGGTTGAATATGGTGTAATATACAATCATAAGAAAGTTGCAAGAATAATGCATAAATACAATATTAAACCTGAATATATAAGAAGAATAAGGCCAAATGATTCTTATAAAAGAATTGAACAAAATGTTAGACCAAATTTATTAAAAAGAAATTTTAAAACTGGTTCATTAAATAAAATTTGGGATACTGATATTACTTATCTTATATTTAAAGGTAAAAGACTATATTTATCTACAATAATTGATTTATATGATAGACATGTTGTCTCATATAAAATATCAAAGTTTAATAATAATCAATTAGTTATTGACACATTAAATAATGCCATTGCAAAAGAAAAAGATGTACATGGATTAATCATACATAGTGATCAAGGATTCCAATATACATCTTATGAGTACAAAGCAATTTGTGAATCAAATGGAATTCAAATTTCTATGAGTAGAAAAGGAACTTCTATTGATGATGCACCAATTGAGAGTTGGCACGCATTACTCAAAAAAGAAACTTTGTACAACAATAATATCACATCTTTACAAGAATACCAAAAACTTGTGGAGGATTGGATAATATTTTACAACACAAAAAGAATAAAATTAAAAAAGTCAGAAAAATAAATTTCTGACTCGTTTTTTATTTTTGTGAACTATTTAGGGTTCACTTCATAAATCTCGTTTTTTTTAAATATTTTTTTTCAATTAATAATCTTTTATGTTATAATTTGATTATATTATAGGGAGGTCTTAAATTTGGTAGCAGGAATGTCAGCTATTGCATGTAGTTTTATTTATACTTTGATAATAACAATTCTTTATTTTTCTAAAGAAAGAATTAAAAATTTTGAAACTATGATATATAATGTTTTAATAATTTTAGCATTAATCAATATGTTTATTGAATTTAATTTATGTTTAAATGTTTTATTTAAATTTGATATAAATTCTTTTTATAATATATTATTAAATCGATTGTTTTTAGTCGCAATATTTGGTTGGGTAACTATTTTTACAATTTATATATTTTATGTTTCTTTTAATACTAATGATAAAATAATAAGGAATTTTACTAATTCAAAAAAAGGTTTACTATATTATATATTTGTAACTTTTATATTTATAAGTTTAATATTAATAATTACTTTAGAGATTAAACAATTTAATAATGGTATTTACTCTTATTCATATGGACCAGCTATAAATGCAATTATTATCACTTATATAATTTATTTTACTATTTGGATATTATGTTTAATATTTAAAACTAATAAAACCAAATACACAAAATATACCCCATTTTTTATTTTTATTGCTATTGCTGGTTTAGCTTTAATTTTAAGATATGTTAATCCAGGAATTCTTTTAAATTCCTTACCATTTTCTTTTGCCGTACTTTTGATGTATTTTACGATTGAAAATCCTGATTTAAAAATGCTTAGTGAAGTAATGTTAAATAAAGAACAAGCTGAAAAAGCTAACAGGGCCAAAAGTGAATTTATCACAAGTATGTCTCATGAAATAAGAACCCCTTTAAATGCTGTTATTGCTTTTAGTGAAGAAATTAAAAAAGAAGAAACTTTAGAAGCTGCCAAAGAAGATGCTGATCAAGTAATTAAATCAAGTTTAGTATTACTAGAAACAGTAGGGGGGATTTTAGATATATCAAAAATCGAATCAGGCAGTGTTGAGATAAATAAGTCAATTTATGACCCTCAAGAATTATTTGAAACTGTAAGTAATTTAATAAGGGTAAGAACCAAAGAAAAAGGTTTAGATTTTAATATGAGTTTACCTCAAGATTTACCAAATCGATTATATGGAGATAAAACCAACATTCAAAAAATATTAATGAATTTATTATCAAATGCTTATAAATATACTGAACAAGGACATGTAAACTTTAATGTATCATGTATTAATCAAAAAGGAATAAGTAAATTAATAATATCAGTAGAAGATACAGGTAGGGGAATAAAACCAGAAAATATTGATAAATTATTTGTTAAATTTAGCCGTTTAGATGAATACCGAAATACAACCTTAGAAGGAACTGGATTAGGTCTAGCAATTACTAAAAGATTAGTTGAACTAATGAATGGAAAAATAACCGTTCAAAGTATTTATGGAAGTGGGTCAAAATTTACCGTTTTTTTAAATCAAGAAATAAGAAATGATCATCACAAAGTAATAGAAAACAAGATTATTAATGAAAACAATTTAGATATAAATTATCAAAATTATCAAGATAAAAAAATATTGGTAATAGATGATAATAATATTAATTTAAAAGTAGCTGAAAAATTATTAAAAAAATATAATCTTAAGATAGATTTATCAATCAGCGCTGAAGATACATTAAATAAAATAAAT
>JAQVWT010000059.1 GCA_028709545.1 Bacilli bacterium | reverse complement strand
CACATATTAATGTTGTTTCTTTGATTCTTTCAATTTTTTCTTCAACTCTCATTGCTTTCAATCCTTTCTAGTTTAATTGTATCAAACTTTTTGAATCTACTCACTTTTTATTATAAGAGTCTCCAATAAAATATATGAAAGTAAGATGGTTTTATACTAATATAAAATCAAACTAATCAGACAAAATTATTTCCAACCCTCTATCTCTTTTATTACTCTTGCATAATTTCCTACTACTAAAGAATTGTTAGGTATATCCTTAACTACTATAGAACCTGCACCTATAACAACATTATCTCCAATTGTGACGCCTTTTAAAATTTTACATTTCATTCCAATCCAGACATTCAAAAGCCTTTTGTATCCCTCTTCTGTTAATTTATAATTATTTTTATCAAAAAAAACATTTTTTCTCATTTTTCATTCTCCATTAAAAATTTTGCCATTTCATCATATATTTTTAAATTTTTGATAAAATGAGTTTGATTCTTTGCTTTGCTATTCATCGATTTAGGTAATTCATCTTCTTCAAATATAACTATTTTATCAAAGGAACTTCCTTCTCCTATTGATATGGTTGATAATGAAGCTTTTTCAGTATTCAAAAATTGTTTTGTTTTTCCATCTGGAGTAGCGAAAGTTAAACATTCTTTTAAATAAATAGTTCGATTTGATTTATTTTCCATAAGTTTCAATAATTGTTCACTCGTTAATATATTATTAATATATTTTACAAAAGGACCGGGGAAACCTTTTAACTCCTCTATATAATATCCAACATCTGATGAGATTACACTTTTTTTAAGTTTATTAGCTGCATATTGTGCTGAAAATTTAGATACTTCTTCGACATCAAATGCTTGAATTTCAGGAGTTTTTAATTTTTCTTGGTCTAATGTTATATTATATTTACTAAAAATTTCAGAAGCTATTTTCCATTTTCCTATATTTCCAGTAACCATCGTAACTTTTTTCATCATTTACTTCCTTTTCATATATTTTAAAACATTTTTATCTAAAATATTATTAACAACTATATTTGACAATTCTTCAGATGATAAATTACCACTGAGTCTTTCTATGTTATAAAAATTAACATATTTTTAAATCATGTTTTTGCAAAAATTTGTTTTTAACTAGCATCAATATACGCTACTGCAATAATACAGATATTTCTTCATCTACTTTAATTTATATTCTTAAATTTTGCTTTAATAAAGTCATCTAACAATTCAGAATCAGCTTTTACCCAACAATAATTGTCATGTTCATTGCTTAGTTTTATTTCAATGTCTTTTGAATCAAGTTCAATTAAAAAGTCGAGTTCTACGTAATGATATTTTTCAGTTTTCTCTTTGATTTCATCATAAAAATTAATAATTTTTACTTTTTCAGGATTTATAATAATACCTGTTTCTTCTAATAGTTCCCGTTTTAAGGCTTCTAAAATGGTTTCTTCATATTCCATGTTTCCACCAGGAAACTCCCATGCTCCTGCCATAAAATCATCATTTTTAGTTCTTTGAACTGCTAAAAATTCATCTTGAAATTGAAATATTCCGGTTAACACTATTTTTCTTTTCATTATTCCTCCTAGTATCCATTAAAGTATTTAATAAGCTAGTATTTAATAAGCTAGTATTTAATAAGCCAGTATTTAATAAGCCAGTATCAAATAAAGTGTCTTCATTGTTTTAATTATACTTGTCTTTATATTGTTAATTTTTTTCACCTATATATAAAATATGATTACTATACCCAATAAGACTTTCTTTTTCACAAGTTAATAAATGATTATTTACCCAGTGATCAAAGGTTTCTTCATCAAATTCATTTACATAATCCCTCAAATGAGATGACAGTCCTTCGGCAGCAACATAATGTAATTTTTCTAAATTAAAATTATTCATTAATTTTTTGAAATCAGATAAATCAAAGATAAAAAATATTTCTTCTGGTTTATTTATTAAGCGGTAATTATTTGAAATAGATTTACCAAACTCATCTTTGATATGACCTTTAAGAAACCCAAAGTTAATCATAACTGCATCATGAGATATTATCGCAATAACAATTATTCCACCTTTTTTAGTCACTCTAATTGCTTCATTAATCGCTTGCTTTTGTTCTTCTTCAGTAAATAAGTGATAAAGCGGTCCTAAAACTAAGGTAATATTAAAGGTCTCATCTTCATACCTACTTAAATCAAGAGCGTTACCTTGATTTACTGAAATTTTCATTTTTTCATTTATTTTACTTTTAAACATGGCAATATTTGCATCAAGTAATTCAATTGCCGTTACATCAAAACCTTTATCAGCAAAATACAGAGAATATACTCCAGTTCCCGCTCCAATTTCAAGAATTTTATCTCCTGATTTCAAATATTTATTTATATAATTGATAGTTGTAATAAATTCTACTTGATGAGCTAAATCTTTTTTCAACCTATTATCTTCCTCATCAGCTAGATAATACTCTTTTAATATTTTATTTACATTATTCATAATCTTCATCTTTCTATTTTTTTTACTTTATAATCATCATAATTACCTAAATAGGTAGCTACTTTACCATTTTTAAATTCTATTATTTTATCAGCAAATTTATTAATAAAATATCTGTCATGACTAATAAATATTAGAGTACCCCTAAAATCTTCTAGTGCTTCTTCTAACACCTCTTTTGTCGGAATATCTATATGATTGGTTGGTTCATCAAAAATTAAAGTATTTATTTCTTGTTGGAGAATTTCAGCAAGTTTAATCCGCATTCTTTCTCCACCAGATAAATCTTTTACTCTTTTATTAACATCTTCGACATTAAAACCAAAACGAGCTAGTGTGCTTCTAAGGCTTTGTTCATTTAAACTAACAGATTTACCAAAATATTCTAATAACGTTTGCTTGCCATTTGGAAATTCAATTATCTGTGGTATATACCCAATTTTAACACTTGGACCAACTAACCACTTTCCTTTAGTAGGTAGATCTTGAACTCCCATTATGGTTTTAACAAATGTTGATTTACCACTTCCATTTGCTCCTAGAAACGCAACTCTTTCACCTACAGCAATAGCTAAATCGATTCCATTTAAAATCGGTATTCCATCTGGCCTTGATACTATTAATCCTTCGCTAATAATTGTTTTTTTACTAGATTTATTATCCTCTGAAAACTCAACATTAAGTCTTTTTTGGACTTTTGGTTTTTTTACTGCCGTAGCTCTCATTCTTTGAGCTCTTTCCCAAAGGGTTTTTCCTTGTCTTGTGAGGGTCGAACTATTTCTTGCCATGCCAATATTCATAAATTCTTTTGCTTTTACTTCTAGTTGTTTAATTGCTTCTTGTTGATCACCATATTTAGCCATTTGTTTCTCAAATTCTTTTTCTTTTTCGACTAAATAACCAGAATAATTTGTTGCATAAACTTTACCAACACCATTATCATCAATTGATAAAATTTTATTAGACATTTTATCTAAAAAATATCGATCGTGAGATACAATAATTGAAGCCCCTTTAAATGATTTGATGTACTCTTCTAACCATTCAATTCTATCAATATCAAGGTGATTTGTTGGTTCATCAAGCAAAATTAATCCTGGTTTAATTATAAGAGTTTTAGCTAGTTGAACTAAAGTTTTTTCTCCTCCACTTAATGTATTATAAGTTTGACTTAATAAATTTTTATCAAGATTTAACCCATTAATAACTATATTAATATTCATATCCATATCATAGCCACCAGCATCTGAAAACTTTTCTAATAAACGACAATACTTATCTAATATTTTAGTGTTTTCAGGATTGGTTTCTACTTTTTTTTGCATTTTAGAAAGTTGCTTTTCCATTTCATTAAGCCCAGAGAACGCATCTTTTAAAATATCATAGACTAATCGGTTATCTTTAATACTAGAACTCGTTTGATCAAGATAAGCTACTTTAGTACTTTTTTTAATACTAACTGATCCAGAGTCACAGCTCACAAGTCCCATAATAATTTTTAAAATAGTGGATTTACCACAGCCATTGGGACCAACAATTGAAAGAGATTCCCCCTCATTAAGATAAAATGTAACATCTTTAAAAAGAAAGCCATACCCAAAGTTCTTTGCTAGTTTATTTACATCTAAAATAATCATGTTGTAATCACCTACTTTTTTTCTAAAACGATACTTTTTCTATTACTTTTCCAGATATTCCATAGATTATAAATGTTTTATTTTCATATATACAATAACTGGCTTCACTATCTTTCTTTGGTAAAGATATCGAACCAACATTAATAAATAGCATATCGTTTTTCTTTTCAATATAAGAATAATGCTCATGTCCATAAACAAGTATTCCTTTTCTTTGAAATTTTCTATCTTTTTTTATATTATATTCATTACCATGAGTTAAATAAATATCTAAACCATCTACACATATTAAAGATATTTGGCTGCAGATAGGAAAATCACTTGCTTTTATATCAACATCTGAATCACAGTTACCTTTTATACAGATAAGTCTTTCTTGATACCCAGTTAAAAAATCTTTTACTTCCAAGCTATTTATCTGTTTTGAATTATCAAAAGTCGGTCCAGCATAATATAAATCGCCTAAAACAACTATTTTATCGAAGTTTTCTTTATCATCTAATTTTTTAATATATTTAAGATTATCAGAGATACCGTGTATATCTGATAAAAACAATATTTTCATTCTTACTTTCTCCTTAATGTTTTAGTTTTTTCGACATTATGATATCATAAATCATTTTATAACCAAAGTTATTTCATTTGAGTGAAACAACTTTGGTTTTTTAGCCTTTTATTTCAATTAAATGAAATAACTGTCAATCTTCTAACGCTTTTTCAAGGATTGTTATTTTTTTATTATCTAAATCTAGCTCCAAATTAACTCCATATGGGATTACACATATAGGAGATGAATGACCAATGTTAACATTATAAATAATTGGTAAATCTGGAAAATTTGCTTCTTCACTAATCATTTCTTTAAATATCTCTTTGTATTCATTATAATATTTTTCATGGATAGGCTTACCAATAATAATCCCGTTTAATCGATGAATTATTCCTTGGGTTATTAAATTTCTTAAAAAGTATTTAACTAAAAGAGGTTCTATTTCCTCTTCGCTTGTCTCTAAAAATAAAATTTTATTTTGCCACTCGTCAATATCAGGCCATATTTCTGTGCCGATAATAATCTGAAAAACATCTAGACATCCACCTAACGTTTCCCCAACTA
>JAQVWT010000058.1 GCA_028709545.1 Bacilli bacterium | reverse complement strand
GACATAATTCCAACCCATGAAAATAAAGTTATGGATAAAACTAGTGGAGCTGTATAAGAAACAAATTTAAGACCACTTGTTGCTACCAGAAGGCACGCTATACTTGTATAAAGATCTTCATAATCTTTTTCATTTCTAGTTAATATATATTCAATTGCTTTGATTCCACCATAAATTATAAATAAGATATAAAGTAATCTATTAGGAGCTGTCCTTCCAAATATAGGATAAACAAGTAAAAATACTCCCATTAAAATTAAAATAACAGATACTCCTATATTTAAAATATTTTTAACTTTTTGTGATTTCATTTTATCCCTCTTCCCTAGTTTAATAATAAAGCTCTAGCTTGAAAAAGTCAAATTATATTATTAAATTTCATTTGGTTATTATATAATCAACTAATTTTTGATTATAATATATATAAATTGAATTTTTGACTAGTTTAAATTCTAATTTTTTTGATACTAAGGTTTCACCATCATAATTACAAATGATATCTTGATCTGATGCAATAATTAATTCTTTTAATCGCACCTTTTTAACAACTGGACTTTCTTCATGCTTGGCTTGCTTTAATAAATTAATTAGTCCAAGCATTTTAAACTTTGGAACCTTACCAGCGAAATAAACATCAAAATAATTATCATCAAAACTTGCAAGGGGCGCTATTTTATAGCCACCTCCATAGTACTTGCCATTACAAATAGCTACTATTAAATATTTAGATTCGTGTTTTTCTTTTTTATAATTTATTTTAAAGTTTTGATATTTAAATTTAAAAAAGGTGTAAATTATACTAAAGTCATAAATACTTGAGCGAGGAAATTTTAGTTTTTTAAAAATACCCGCATTTTTAGATATCTCAGCATCGATACCAATACTAGCAATATTGATAAAATATTTATCATTAACTTTTCCTAAATCTATTTTTCTGGTTTTTCTTGAAGATGTTTTTAAACTTTTATAAAAATCATTGCCGCTTCCAGCGGGAATCACACCAAGTCTTACTTTAGAGCCGGCTATTCCATTGACTATTTCATTAAGAGTACCATCTCCACCTACCGAATAAATAACAATGTTTTTTTCAGTAGTAAAACTTTTAGCTATCTTAGTAGCGTCTCCTCTTGCTTTAGTTATAATTATTTCATACTGATAATTATTAATTTCCATATATTGATGAATATTTTTAATCAGATGATCATGTTTTTGATTACCACTTATGGGATTTACAATAAATATATACTTCATTTACTTATCCTTTATTCATCAAGTTCTTTTATTTCATTATTTTCTACATCATAATAATATGTTGTTGTTTTATAAGTACCTGCTTTTTCGTTAAGAGGAATATCAATGTATAAATATATAACTCCCTCAATTATCTCTGATGATAAACCTTTTATTGTAATAGTTGCCCAAGGATCAACATCATAAAATAGTTCAACTTTATTACTAGTAACATTTCCCAGTGTATCTAAAACAAAAGCTTTCTTATCTTCACTAACAACTAAATACTCTTCATATATATCAATTGAAGAATAACCTTTATTAATTATTTTTTTATTAGACTCATCTACTAATGTCCATAAAACACCTTCTTTAACAGCAAGTTTATTATAAGGACTAATTTTAATATCATCATATTGAAAATCAATTAAGCCTTTTCCATTATTCATACCAATAAGTCCCCATTTATCACCAGACTTAGCAGTAATATGATTTTTTTCATATGAATAATTAACTAATTTTTCTCCTATTGTTTTACCAAGTTCATTAAATGTTTCCGGAATTAAAACACTACCATTTAAATCCATAATACCATTTTTATTAAAAGTATCCTTAACTTTAAAAAGTTTAATATTAGAGCTATCATCTAAAATATAATCTATCCATATATAATTGGAACTAACCTTTTTATTATTAAGTAAATCATATAAATAAATATCAACACCGTCTTGAAGTAAAATCTTACCTTGATTAAAATATTCAAGATCTGATGTTTTAGAATAAGCCTTACAAATATTTTTACATTTATAAGTATTGATTAACTGATTATCACCATTAAAATAAACAATATTATCTTTTATTTCATATGTATACACGATTGTTTCATCTATTTTTTCATCTTTTGTTTTATATAAGAAGTAAAATATTACACTACATCCGACAATAACCAAAAACAAAATTATTAAAAACATATTTGTTTTTTGCCTTTTTTTATATATTTCTGAATCTTTATATTGTTCATATTTTTCTTCCATATTTAATACCACCTTAATTTATTATAGCAAAAAAGTACAAAGACTACCTAAATATAGTATTGCACTTTACATACATATTTATTAAAAATTGTTTTTAGAAAAGTTTCTAACTACTTCGGCATCATCAAAATAAATTTTCTCATGCCCGATAATTTGATAATCTTCATGACCTTTACCGAGAATTAATAAAAAGTCTTTATCACTTAGCATCGCAAGACCTTTTTCAATCGCGTCTTTGCGATCAAATATAATTTCATAATTAGTATTAGTATTATCTTTAACGATATCATCCATTATTTTTTCAGGGTCCTCAGTTCTTGGATTATCATTAGTAAAAATTACATAATCACTTAAACTAGTCGCAATATTTCCCATTAGTGGTCTTTTTTTAGGATCGCGGTCCCCTCCACAACCAACAATGGTTATAACTCTATTGTGTTCAAGTTCTAAATGAGCTTTAATTACTTTTTCAACTGCATCTGGCGTATGTGCGTAATCAACTACCGCAAAGCTATTCCCAACTTTAATGCTTTCACATCTACCTTTTGGTGGATAAATGTGACCACTTTGATTAATTATCTTATCCAGCCCAAAACCTAAACTATGGATAATTGCCAAACTCATCATATAATTATAAACATTAAAACAACTAATTAAATTTATCTTTACTTTATATGACTGATTATCAAATATAAAATCAATAACTGTAGAATCTTGATAATAATCACAATTTAGAATTTTATAATTTCCATTAGTTCCAATTGTTACATGGTTTCCAGTCTGAAAAGCCTTACCTGCTGAATCATCACCATTAACTACCACTATTCCATCTTCAGTTAAATAGTTTTTTATTTTTAACTTTGATTTAAGATAATTATCCATAGTTTCGTGAAAATCTAAGTGATCTTGACTTAAATTAGTAAACGCACCCGTCACAAACTTAAGCCCAGCAATTCGCTCAAGCTCTAGAGCATGAGATGAAATTTCCATTACAATATACTCTACATCATTGTTTTTTGCTTCAAGGAGTAATTTATATAAAGTAAGTATATCAGGAGTAGTATTATTTAACTCTATCTCTGTATCATTATAATAAAAACCAATCGTTCCTAAATATCCAACTTTTTTAGATAATTTCTTAAGTAACTGATAAATTAAGTAGCAAGTTGTAGTTTTACCGTTAGTTCCGGTAACACCAATTAATTTTATATCTTTTAAAAGTGGACTATATTCTTTAGTTAGCACCCTTTTTAAATATTCCTCAGTACTGGGAACTACTAATACTGGAACACTAGCCTCAACATTTCTTTCCGCAATTATTGAAGTTGCCCCATTTTCAACTGCAACATCTATATAATCATGCCCATCTACTGTATAACCCTTAATCGCTATAAAAATTTGCCCATTTTTTACTAATCTTGAATCTGTTTCATATTTAATCATTTTAAATTTCCTCTTTCTGTATTAAAATTATATCAAAATTATTAGGTAAAAGAACATTTAGTTAATAACTTGTTTTTTGGATAAGTATTTCTTGAATAGAAATACTTACTGGAAATAAATAATATTCTTTATAAAGCTCGATAATAATATTTAATTCTTTTTTAGTTTTATCATTAATTTCAACAGCAAACTTTAAGGCATCTCCTGACCTAAGTATTTGATAATACTTTTCTTTATCATCGATTATGATAGGTGGATAGTAATTTTCAATTAAATTTTTTATTAAAATAAAGAGACAAATAAACTCATTATTACTTTTAAAAGCCCGAGCTTTCATTAAATGAATATTAAGAAGAGCTTCTCTTTCAAATATAGGTAAATCTATCCATAATGTATGATAAATATTTAAAATTGAAACTATCTTTTGATAAACATTTATTCCTTTGGGAACAGTCTCAATATCTAAATCATAATCTCTAAGAACTTCTGTTGATGATTTTTGATTAATTATGCCCGCTAGTTTTAAAATACTCTCAATACTAATACTTTTTAAATTTAAATATTCACATAAAATATTTAATAATCGATCATCATAATTATTAGGTATTAACCGATTTAAATAATTTTTTAAATAAATTTTGAAGAATTCTTTATCACGCGAAATTACTTCAAATATTCTTTGATCACTTAATTTTTCCATCCTTTTTATCTCTTTCTTATATCTTATTTAATATAACATAATTTTATAATTCTTTAAACAACTTTGTCCCTTTTGTAAACAAAACTTTGTATATAATTATTGTTATTACCAGCATTATTATACCAATTAAAATAAAATATTTATACGGCTTAATATCGGGAACAATAAAAATAGGCACTACTGATATTAACATGCCAGTTGCTAGAGTTAAAATTGATGCCATACTTTGTTTAATAACTTTTACTTCATTAACCCAGTCTAGTAGTGGAAAAAACAAATTTATTAAAAGACCAAAACCCGCGATAAAAAAGGCATAAACTGTTGGTAATATTAATATAATCAAATAATTTAATATAGATACTTTTGTAATAAATGTAAGCATTAATGAGCCAATAAATATTGTTGGTAATATTATGGTTAAATTTACCATTATTTTAGCAATAAAAATATTTTTAATATCTATTGGTAAACTTTTTATAATCCATAAATTTTTTCCCTCTAAAGAAATGCTTGAATGGGTAGTACATGATAAACTCGCAAATACAGCAAACATTAAAGGAGCACTTGTTATTAGATATTTAGAAAAATTAGGTACTTGCAGCAGTGTATCTAAAGTATCGCTTCCTAAAACCGCTAAAAGTATTAATGAAATTAGTAAAAGAAGGCTTCCAAAAGCAGTATTTAAAACATATAAAGGACTAGAAAAATATCTTTTAAGCTCTTTTAAATATAGAGAAATTAGAGGCTTTTTCAACTTAATACTTTTAGATATATATTTATTATTTATTGTTACACTACTAAGTTTATTATTAATATTCTCAAAGTATTTAACAGTTATATTTTTAAATATTTCAAAGATAAATAATGATAAAGATATAAATAAAATTAA
>JAQVWT010000017.1 GCA_028709545.1 Bacilli bacterium | reverse complement strand
TTATATTTAATGTATTACCTACATTATAATTTTTCTAATGTATAAATATTTTTTGAAAAAAACGAGGTACAATTGTTAATCAAATTGTACCTCGTTTTTACTTTACGTTAACTTTTTAAGCGATTGCTCTAATTAAATGTTAATTATACCTGATAAAACTTGATTTTTTCTTTCATTATAATATAAAGATAAAAGCTAATGATAGATTTATCAACAGTGGTTGGGCAGTTATATCGTTACATTCTATATTTTTATCTTAAAATTACGTACAGTCTTAAATAATAATGAATATTTATTGTATAGCTATTTTCGTATATTTTTCTAGTAATAATGATAAACCAGTATTCTCTATTCCTTCTTTAATATCAGTTAATATTTTTATAATATCTGAGTCAAGTAAAGGAATAATTAAACCGTTATCATCTTTTAATATATCTCCACATCTTTTTAAAAGAATATCATGATTATCTGCCTTTCTAGAAATAGATAATCCAAATCTACCTCTGTGATTGCTAAACCTACCAATTAATTGGTCTAGCTCTGGATTACTAATATCAGTTGAATAATTTTTACTTTCTACTATTATAAAATTAGCAGGGATACTATATTTCTCTATTAAATCAAAAAAGAATCCGCTTTGAGCAGTATTATTATATAAAATATCTATTCGTTTTCTTCCATCATTAATAGGTATTTCTTTTTTTGGATTACTCATATTTGGGTAAAAAATAAATTCAAGTATGCAAAGTACTAGTGTATTATATTCATCAGCGGTTTTTATTCCAGATTCGATATTATTTAATCTACTAATAAGATACTCAGCAATTTCTTTTCTATCTTCTTTAAAATCAATTTCCTTCATTTTTAAAAATGATTCATTTTTAAATTTCAAAAAGACAGTTGAATGAGCTTTAGTAAAATTTGCCAACCAATCTTTATCAGGGTTAAAACCATTTTCAACGTTGCCTAATTGTTTTTCTCTGATATCTTTTTTCGTTACAAATTTTTCACCATCATTTGTTTTTCCTTTTTTTGTTTGGACAAGACTTGTATTATTTTTAATATTTTCGTTTTGTAAAAAATTTAAAACAAAATGTTGGAAATAATCATTAGATGTAAATTTATCTCCATAAGTAACGATTAATTTAGGAATTAAAATATATTTTTTCCCATCAATTACTAACATTTCAGTATACTTTTGTTCCCATCGTCTGCTTATAGGGTTCCAAAAATATCCTGAAGAAATTTCTTTAGTTAAAGGAATATTATAAAGTTCACATTGCTCTTGAGTGTATTCGATTAATAATTCTTTTATTATGTTTGTGGTCATATCTGATATTCTATCCATACCTACACCTTTTACAAAAACTCTAATATCTTCAATTGAATTTAAAACACCTTTTTTTGCAGCCGCGCTGTTTTTAATCGCTTTAAAAACATCACTTGCACTTTTAACTCCTAGTCCTACCCCTTTAGGTTTTCCAGTAGAATAGCCAAAACAAGTTTCATTTACTTCATTTAAATTAATAAATATTTTTTCCGCTTCATCATAATCCCCATTTGATATAAGTGTTATTAAATAACTGAAAAAACTATTAATTATATCATTTGCATCATCAATGAAAGGACCTGTTAACTTAGAAATTCTATAAGGGTCTACAAATAATGGAATATCTTTATGAATATTTATGTCAACAAAGTTTAACTCGTTCTGACTCATATTTAACTTAAAAATTTCACTTATTTTCATTTATTATATCTCCTTTATTTAATTCTTACTTTATATTTTATCACTTTTAACCGATAAATCACATTTGATATAAGTATTCTTAACTTTTTCGCTGTCTTTTAACTTCATTTTCACAATATTTTTATTCTGTTCTTGTTAAATCCGCTAGAAGAGAAGATATTTTTGATTTTTTAGATAAAAAACTACCAAATTATCTCGATGAAAAAGGGAAAATTAATAGAATTAGATACTTAATTAGTGAATTAAAAAAAGAAAACAAAATTCGCTTTGATCATTCTAGTGATGTTTATGCTTGGGTCTTAGAGGATTCGCAAACTCAATAAAAAAGTGCAAGATGATGATTACAAACTCTGGTGTTTAATTCAATTTCTGCTCTCAATCCGCTCTCATTCTGCTCTCAAAATGCTTTCGAAATGTTCTCAAAATGCTCTCAACTGCCCTTTTTATCTGCATTTTGACGTTTTTAATTTGATTACAATTTAGTAGTTATTTCGCTCTCAATCTGCTCTCAATCTGCTCTCAATCTGCTCTCAATCTGCTCTCAATCTGCTCTCAATCTGCTCTCAATCTGCTCTCAATCTGCTGTTAAAATGCTGTCAAAATGCTCTTAATACTCTATATCAATTAAATATAATCCCTCTGCTGGAGCATTACTATAATGATAAATATTCTGTCTTTTAACTAACATCTCTTTTAAAGCAATAGGTTTTATCTTTTCTTCTCCAACCATAATTAAAGCTCCAACTAAATTCCTAACCATATATTGATAAAAATTTTGCCCTTCAAAAGTTATAGTTATAATATTATGCTTTTCTTTTATCTTTATTGAAAAGATAGCTGTATCATAATGATCTCTTTTACCACAGACATATGCCTCAAATGAATGATAACCTATTAAATATTTAGCTCCTTGTTTCATTTTACTTATATTTAAATATTTATTATAGTTATAAACATAATCATTAATTATTGGGTCATAAGCCCCAGTATTTAACCTATATTCATATATTTTTCTTTTAACTTTAAACCTTGAATGAAAATTATTGTTAACAACTGAGCAGTTGTTAACATATATTCCTTTATCAATAATTGAATTAATAGCTTTCTTTAGTGAATCTGGAGAAATATTTATATCCAAATCAAAATGAACCATTTGCTTATAAGCATGAACTCCACGATCTGTTCTACCCGCACCTTTTATAGAGGTTGGTTTTTTATTAATTTTACTAATAGCTTTTTCTAGTTCTCCTTGAACTGTTTTTTTATCTTTTAATTTTTGAAACCCATAATATTTACTACCATCATATCTTATGCAAGCTAAAAACCTCATTTAATAAACACTCCTATATATATCTTTTAATAATTCTTTACCATCTAAAGTATAATCAAG
Organism: Bacilli bacterium; assembly: GCA_028709545.1. Lineage (GTDB taxonomy): Bacteria > Bacillota_I > Bacilli_A > RF39 > UBA660 > DUUS01. Next base: position 21,144 of record JAQVWT010000017.1, on the reverse strand, counting down.
ACCAGCACCTTTTTCATTTGCTAAATCAATAAATTTAATAATTTCAGGTTTCGGTAATAATCCACTAGTAATAGCCGGTAATATCTCACCTTGATATTTAATAATATTATTTTTCATGATAATAATTGTTTTAGTTATTTTATTTAAAAATAGTGGATTATTACTTAAAACAACTATTTTAATATTTCTTTCGGTATTAATATTTTTTAAAAACTTTATTATTGTATTTGAATACTTTTCATTTATACCAATTTCAAAATCATTTAAAATAATTAATTCAGGATTTATCTCAATTATTTTTATTAATGTTAATATTTTTAATTCAGTTAGAGATAAATTCTTTATTTTTTTATTTATGATATCTTCATTTAAAGAAAATTTTTCTATTAAACGTATTTCTTTTCCTAGACATCTTTTAACAGTTTGGTTAAAATTTATACTTATTTTTTCTGGATTATTTACCAGTGTTAATAAATCAGAATATTCACCTACTAAACCAATTATATTTTTATTTTTAAAATAATTATTATCAATTTTTTTAATATACATTACTTCCATATTGCACCTACTAAAGTTTTATTACTATAATATTTTTTATTTAATAAACTGTAATAATTTAATCCACTACTAAGAGATACCACAAAGGGAAGTTCAAAACCTATTTCTAATAATAATTTTTCGTTTTCTAAGATCTTTTTTGTAGTATCATATTCTTTTACTTGATATTTATCTAAAACTATTACATCACTACCTAATAATAATTCCTCAGATGATGATGTAATATTTATAATGCTAATATCATTGTTTTTAGCGTACTTTATAACCTTTAACTTCATCTCTAGGGGTAAATATACTAGAAGCAAGTCTATGCCTATAATCCGAGGATTTAAGATAAGTAAGGATAGGATTTTAATTAAAGCTTTTTCACTCACAGTTAAATACTGGGTTTTAGCTTCAAGAATATCTTTTAATTTAAAAAAATTATCAAAAGCTTTAATGTTATCATAAGCTTTACTTACTTCAACATTTAAAATTTTTTGATAAAATAATAATTCTTCATTAACATATTCAGTATTAAAGTTAAGATCATTTAAACAAACAGTTAAGTTTTTCTTTTTAAAGTCAGTTGAATAAGAAGATAATGGTTTATTATCAATATAAACACTAGTGTTAGGTACTTTATTAATCAGCATTTTTAAAAGAGTTGTCTTTCCAGATGAAACACTTCCTATAATATTAATAAAAGACTCTAATTTAATTTTTAAATTCAAATGTTTAAATTCTAATATTTCCATAATTCCCCCATTACTTATTATTTTTTATTAATCTTTTTTAAACTATCTCTTATTTCAGTTAATAAAATTACCTCTTCAGATTTAACTTCTTCTTTAGGTTCTTCTTTAATCTCCTCTTTTTTTCTAAATTTATTAATAATTTTTATAAATATAAAAATACAGAATGCAACTATTAGAAAATCAATTATATTTTGAATAAACATTCCATAATTAATATTAGCATCCTTCCAAGTAATTGAATAACTAGTAAAATCTATTCCTCCGGTGACAACTCCAAAGAATGGCATTATTATATCAGCAACAAGTGATGAGACTATTTTACTAAAAGCAGCACCAATAATTACCCCAACTGCTAGATCTAAAACATTTCCTTTAGAAATAAATTCTTTAAATTCTTTAATCATAAGTATCACTTCCTTGATTTAATTCTAACATGAAAAAAGTCTTTTCACTAGTGAAAAAACTAAATTATTATCAGTTTTTGTTATAAAGGTTATACTTAACCAATGTTTTTTTATGTATCTTTATAATAATTAAATATGTCACAATGACTTATAGGAGACTCACATATCCCGTTTTTATCTTTGTTTGCGTGATACACTTTATACCAAGGACTATAATCTTCATGTGATTTTTCAACTAATTCACAAGCTTCTACTTTAGCCAGTTTTTTTAATACCTCATTAATCGTCGATAACGTTAGCTGATTAAACTCTAGTTTTATCTTTTCTACATCATTTTTATTTGGATAAATAATCCCATATTTAAAATAGTCATATACAGATAAAAGTACAGGACCATGTCGCCATGCTAAAAATTCCTCTTTAAAAATAGGTTTACCTTTTGTTTTTATTAAATATTCGATATTAATAAAATAAAGTAATTTTAATAATTTTAAATTAGTTATATCAATCTTATTATTATTACAATAATCAAGAACAAGTTTAGCTATTTTAACAGTTTCTTTATTAGATTCTTCATTAATCTTTTTAAAAATTTTATCTAAATCCATTTTTATCAATCCAAGTTTTATTTTCCTGTTCTGGTCGGAATAACCATTTTTAATTTACTTTCGTTATATTTGTTATAGCACTTTCCAGTTGAGTATCGTTTGCATCAGTTAGAATTTCTCCTTCTTCTAAAGTAAGTTCTACTTTAATATCAGGAGCTATTCCTACTCCATCAATACAATCTCCAGCTGGTGTAAGCCATTTTGCAGTTGTATATTTTATCATTGAATTATCATTAATATTTGAAGTTTGCTGAACCGTTCCTTTACCATAAGTAGTAGTACCTATAAGCGTAGCACCATAACTATATTTTAATGCTGCAGCTAAGACTTCTGATGCTGATGCTGATGATTTATTGATTAAAATTGCTACTTTATAATCTTTATGTTCTTTAGTTTCATCTTTATAATGTTTAGTATCTAAATTACTTTTAAGAGAGTAAATAACTTTACCGTCTTCTAAGAAGATAGAAGCTATATCAGTACTTCCTTTTAAGTAACCACCAGTATTATTTCGAACATCAACTATTAAACTAGTTATGCCTTGTTCTTCAAGGTTTTTTAGTTTAAGATCAAACTGCTCTCCAACTGATTCAGAGAATCTTGTTATTCTTATATAACCAACTTTTTGATCGTTTCTTTCATAAATGTTAGATTTTATTACTGGGATATATAATGTCTTTTTTTCAAGATTAAAAGATAACTCTGCTTCAGAGCGCAAGGCGGTAATCGTAACATTTTTATTGTTTTTAATAATTGCAACCGCATCTTCAGCAGTCTTTTCTGCAACATCAACATTATTAATACTCTTAATAACATCGCCTACCATTAAACCAACTTCTGATGCTGGAGTATTTTCAAAAACAGATACAACTTCAATATTTCCATTTTCTCTTTTAGTTATTTCAACACCAATACCTTCATATTCACCTTTTAAAGATTCTAAAAGTAAATCCTTACTATTCTCATCTAAATATGTTGTATATGGATCATCTAAATAATTAACCATGCCATTAATAGCAGCGTTTACTAAACCTTTTTCATCTACTTCTTTATAGTATTCAGTAATTATAGAATTATAAGTACTAATAAATTCTCCTAAGTTCTCGTTATTAGTAACCGAAGAACAAGATTTAATTTTATTATTAGTAAAAAGAGCATAACCCGTTGTTGCACTCATTATTAGTGAAGATATTAAAGCAATTAATATGACTTCCCATAAATCAAAAGTCGGTTTTGTTTTTTTCATCTTAATCATCTCTATTTAATAATATCATATTTTTAAAAATTAAAATATAAGAAATAGAAAAAAGGCATTAACTTAACATAACCTAACACTTACCTATGCGTAACCTAACACTTATATAGGTAAGTACCAGTCTTATATTCAAACGTTTTTCTTCAAAAACGTTACAAAATGTAACATTTTTGATAAATATATGTACAAATGTGTATACACTTTGTTAAAAAGTGATATAATATAGTAGGAAAGAGGTTATTATATGATTAAATATATAAAACTTAAAAATTATAAATCATTAAGTGATTTAGAAGTAGATTTTATGAGAACTAAAAATCAACCCAAAGATTTAGTATTAATCTACGGTGAAAACGGAGCTGGTAAATCAAATTTTGCTAATGCATTTTATACACTTTACGAAACGACTCGTACCATGTCATCTAGTGAAATGCTAAAAGACATAATGAAACGATTTAATAATTATGATGATAATCATGTTTCAAAGCATATGAACGAATATTTTAAACACCTAAAAGAAAACTATAAGGATACAGAAGAAATTATAGCTAATTATAAAACTATTGACTCAAAAGAAAATATGGTCTTAGAATTTGGTTTTAAAATCAATAATAAAGATGCGATATATAGAATTGAAATGAATGATAATGAAATAGTAAATGAAAGTTTAGACTATGCGATTAATACAAATAAAACTTTTTGTTTTAAACTTTCTAAAGGTGATAAAATAACAATTAATGATAATTTATTTACTAATAAGAATTTCTTTTCAGAGTTCTATCAAGTTTTAGAAAAATATTGGGGGAAACATTCTTTTCTTTCAATACTCTCTTTTGAAATAGAAGATAAGAAAAAAGATTATGTTAAAGAAAGAACTTCAAAATCATTATTTAATTTTTTAACTTATATTCAAGAAATATGTACCATCGCTAAAATCAGAAATAAAAATCGGTTTGAGACAACTGGTTTAAAATATCTTGCTAATCTTGAAGAAGGAGAAATTTACATTAAACAAGAAAAAGGTCTTGATCAAACCGAAGCATTATTAAATAATTTTTTCACTAATTTATATTCAGATATTAAAGAAGTATATTATCTTAAAGAATATGAAGAAAATTATATTAAGTATAAATTATATTTAAAAAAATTAATATATAATAAGTTAATTGATATTAATTTCGACTTAGAATCAACTGGTACTCAAAATATTTTAAAAATTCTTCCTTGTTTACTTGCTGCATGCCTAGGGCAAACTGTTATTATCGATGAACTGGATTTTGGAATTCATGATGTAATAGTCGAGCGTATTTTAAATAGTGTTAAAGATTGTATCAAAGGTCAACTAATTATAACTACTCATAATACATTACTTTTAGAAACAGATATTCCCAATAATTCTATCTATGTTTTTAATATTGATAGCTTAGGTAATAAATTATTGCTGCCTATTACTGAATTCAGTGGAAGGATCCAAAACAACTTAAATATAAGAAATCAATATTTAAAGGGAATGTATGGTGGCATTCCATTTGCAAATAATATTGATTTTGATGAGTTAATTGACGGATTAAAGTAGGAGTTTTATGGGGATTAAACTAAATTATTTAAAAGCTATTGTTATTGTTCACGGAAAATCAGAACTTCATATATTTAACTTTATTAGATCAAAATTAAGATTAAAAATTGAGCCGGTCAGTAAAAAGAAAGGTGAAAGCAGCATTCAAATTACTAGTGTTATGAAAATCTTAAATAATACTGTATTTAAAAATCAACAAAGTTTTTTACAAAAATATCCGGATGTAGAATGGGATTTTGATAACAAAAAAATCAATAAAAGTTTTCGCATATTTATTATAATGGATACCGATGACTGTACTTTAAAAGAAAAAGAATCTTTTATTAATAAAAGTATGTTTTTAAAGCACTGGGCTTATGAATATATAACTCCAATTTATAATTCCCCAAAACTAGAACCTGTTTTAAAAAGTGCTGGGATTAAGTGCGAAAAGAAAAAAGACTATATAAAAATCTTTCCTAGTAACGATAGATACAAACAACACGACCGAGATCATATTGATTTAGAAAACTTTATGAATAAACTAAAGTTATGTAAAAACACTAACTTTGATGAGTTTATAAAATTTTGTTTAGATTTAAGGGATAAATAGAAAAAAGGCGTTAACTTAACGCCTTTTCTATTTCACTAATTTTTTCATAATATTTAGATACTTTACCATCTTTAATTAATATTAAAGCATAATCTTTAATCTTTACTTCTGATGGTTTAGTAGGTTTTTTATTTGCTTTATCACTTAGTACAAAATCATTAAACTTCTTTGAAAGATCAACATAATAGATTTTCTTATGCTCTTCTTTTTCTTCGTATTTTACAAAAAGATTATCAAATGTATAAGCATTATCATCATCGTTTTGATAAGCAAACACATAGTATTCCTCATATGGTCTAGTAAACATTGTACCGATTGTTATTTCTGTATAATTAATTACAGCCTCAGTAGCATCATCTGCATTTTTTTTGTTATTTAGAGTGTCTGTTAAAAAGTACAACCCGATTGAAACAACAATTATAATCAAAGTAATTATAATTAGTGTCTTTATTTCTTTTGTATCTTCACTAACACTTGTTATAGTTTTTTTCTTTTTCATATCTAACCACCTAGCAAATATTTTATCATAAGTGCAAAAAAGAAGCAATAAAATTGCTCCCTTGAAATATTACTTCTCAATATTCCTATATCAATATTGAAGTAGGATCGTATCGAAAACAGTAATCATGCACTAAGTAATACTCGTGTGCATATTTATATACTGCGTTAATTTTTTTAATTTAAGCTACCTGTTATTTCCATTTCTGCTTCTAGTGCTCTGTGATTTAAAATCATGCCAATAACAAATATATAACTTAAGATATATATCCATAACATTAAAACAGCTATATTAGACAGTCCTGCATAAAAGATATCATAGCTAGCAAAATTATTTATCCAGTAGCTATATAAATATGTTGCTATTACCCAGCCAACTGTTGAAAAAACTGCACCAAAATTCACTCCAGAGGTTGGAACTGGTTTATCAGGAGATATTGTATAAATAATCTTGATAAACGAAAAAATTATCAACCAAGAAATTGGTCCTTGAATAATTTCTAAAACACTTGCAATCGTTGATTTAATATTAAAATAATCAACAGCGTCAATAATTTTAGTACCAAAAGCAGGAACTAACATCACAAATAAAATTAAAATAACAATTACAAAAGTCAGCAAAATAGCTTTAAACCTTCTTTTTATCCAAGATGTTTGTTTGATATTATAAATTTCATTACTAGCAACAATAATTGAATCAGCTCCATTTGACGCTATATAGAACATAACTCCAAACATTATTAATAATTTAAGATCTATTGTATCACCACTAATAATTGGTTCAATTAAATTAACAATACCTTTACTAAAATTAGCTTCTAATAAACCCATTATTGAATCTACTGAAATATTAAAAAAACTTGCTCCATAACCAATTATAGTTATAATTGGAACCAAGGAAAGAATAACAAAAAACGCAAGTTGTCCTGGTAAAATAGCCATCTCTGGCTTCCCCATAATATCCCAAACATTTAAAAAAAACTTCTTGGTTTTTTTTAAATATTTCTTATTCTTCAGACGTTTCATTATTAACCTCTGATTTTTCTTTATTCTCACGCATCTGAATTGTTGCCTCAGCAAGAGCATCATCAATTAACTTTAAATCATCAACAATCATACTAAACCCAAAAGCTGCTCCATATTCATGTGGCAAACCTTTAAATTCTCTAACTAACTTTTTCATATAATTTAAAACTTGTTTTTCACTATAACCTACTAAATAAACCATAAATTCATTTCCATCAGTTCTCATAACCTCTGAATTATCAAGCTGAGTCTTAATTAAAATATTAGCTGCAGCTTTTATTTGCTTATCTCCTTCATCTGGTCCATAAGTATCGTTTAAAAACTTAACTTTATTTAAATCTATAATTATAACTCCTTGAGGATATATAGTATTTTGATTCCAACTGTTTTTCTTTTCATTTAAATAATTACGATTTTTTAAAGAAGTAAGAAGATCAATAAACTTTAATTTTTCATCTTTTTTAATCTTAGTATTTAAAATTATTTTATTTTTAGTATAATGAACTACACTTAGAATAATTGTTCCAAGTCCAATTACAAGCAGGGTATACTTAGCAAGACTTGCAATAATATTCCCACTATAATCAGCAGATTTATAGCTAATTAATCCTTGATTAATTAAACTTTTTTGATCTAAGCTTGTAATATATGTACTAAATAATTTATAAAATGCATCAGTATTATTAACGTATTCAAAACTATAATTTTGATTAGCAAAACCTATATATCTAATACTATAATCTTTTATTTCTTTATTAACATAATAATCATAAGTATTAGCATCAATGGCAATTATTTCTTTGTTTTTAGTTGCTTTAAATAATTCTTTTTCATTATCCACTACTTCAATACGTGCATCAGGTATTGTATTTAAATAACCATAGAGTTTACTATTTTCTATAACAGTTATTTTTTCATTACTTATTTCTTTAATACTTGCCAGATATAATTCTTTTTCAAGGGGACTTATAATATAATATTTATTATTCAAATTAGTATATATATTATTTCTACCAATGTCTACATTTGTATCATGAAATAATAAATCAAGCTTATTATCATTAAAACCTTTAATTAGTCTTTCAATATTTTTATATTTATTATAAGTAAATTCTACCCCACTAAAATTACTAAAATCACTTAAATAAGCCATAGCAATTCCTCCATAGTTAGAGCTTGCTAGAGTGTGGTAAGGACTACTTGGCACAAAACCATAAACATAATCTTTATTAGTAAGTGTATCAGTTTCAACTTGGGTTAAACCTAGTTTTTCAACATATAAATTATATAAATAATCATAATATGTCTCTTCATAATCTTCTTCAATCCAGACATTATAATATTTAGTTAAAATAGAGTTTAAAACTTTATCACTACCCAGTCTTAAATAATAATTTAAAGTTAAATCACCAAAATGATAAATCATTTTATAATTATTTAAAAGAATAACATCTAAATATTCTATTTTAGGAACGATTAAATATTTTACTGCCTCACTTTTCAAACCTTCTATTAATTCATCTCTAGTTTCATAAGTTGTATAAACCATAGTATCAGAATAAATATTAGAAATTCTTGTTAATGTACTTGATAATACTCCAATAGCACTTCCTGATATATCACTATAATCAGTAATTACTTCTTCATTTTTACTTATTAAAACATAATGATCTTTATAAATAGGAAGATCACTACTAGTAATATCTTTTGAAATAACAAATCCTAGTTCAAGTGAATCACTTGATGTATCTATTGGTACTTCATTAAATGAAACCAAATGTTTTTTTTCAAACTGTTCTAAAAAATCAAAAAATACACCAATTCCATTATATCCAAAGACATTTAAATTATTAGGAACATTAATATTAATAACCGCTGATTTATTATCATCAAGCCATTCTTTTTCTTTAATATTTAGCTTATTAGCATCATAAAAAAACTTATAAAAAATAACCAGCGATATTATAATAATAACTAAAATACTTACAACTGTAATTATTTTGCCTTTATTTTTTTTCATTTCAATCTCCTACTCACTATAGTTTGTCCAAGATATGATGGTATTATCACTCTTTTTATAACCCATTACTGTAAATGATACATCTTCTTCTCCGGTCTTATTAATAGAATAAGAAATATCATAAAAGTTTTTTTCATCTTCAGTAAAAAATTCTAAGCTTTTAATAGCTATATTTTTAGCATCATCAAGCTTACCATCGTTTAAATAAATATTAATATATATTAGTTTACCTTTAATTCTACTTGATACTTTTTCTACTTTTTCATTTTCTTTAATAGTGTCTTCAAGTTCAGTAAGACGATTCTTTTCTATTTTAACAGTCTCAATTCCATTTAATCTGTTTCCATATAGGTTACCTTTATTTTGCGTTAAAATAATATATCCAAAAATAATTGCGATTACTGCAATACAAAATAACGCTACTCCCATTAAGATTACAAAAATTCGATTGTTCTTATAAAACTTTTTAAATTTTTTCATTAACTTAGCTCCCTTAAGTAATTTTATTATACTATATTAATATTTATATTTCAATTTAGAATTTGCTAGGTAGTAAATAGAAAAAGATAAACAATTATATGTTTATCTTAATTAAGTTTAGATTCAAAAATTTCTTCATCCCAGATAGGAATATTTAGTTTAACTGCTTTATCATATTTAGAACCAGCATTTTCCCCTACTATAACAAGATCGGTATTTTTAGAAACAGTAGTTGACCAAATACCACCATTTAGTTCAATTAATTTTTGAACTTCTTCTCGTTTATAATTTTTTAAACTTCCAGTTACTACAATTCTCTTATTTAAAAAGTTTATATTTTCTTTAATATTATCTCCTATATAATTAGTGTTAATTCCTAATTCTTTTAATTGATTTATTATTTCTATATTTTCGTCAGTTATAAAGTAATCATGTAAGTTTTGTTTAAGAATTGGTCCAATATCTGGAATATTTATCTCATTATCAATTGATGCTGAGATTAACTGTTCAATATTTTGATGTTTTTTAGCAAGTGTTTTAGCAGTTTTTTCACCTATTCCTTTAATTCCTAAACCAAATAATAATTTTTCTAGTGAGTTTTGTTTAGACTTTTCAATTGAGTCTAAAAGATTTTGAATACTTTTATCCCCAAAGCCTTCTAGTTCAATTAATTCTTCTTTTTGATTTTCTATTTTATAAATATCAACAAAGTTTTTTATAATATCCATGTTATAAAAATCTTCGATAATTCTTTCGCCTAAACCTTCTAAATTCATGGCTTTACGACTCGCAAAATGAATTAAAGACTCTATATTACGAGCAGGACATAAAACATTTGGACACATTAAATCAATCTCTGATTTTGATTTAATTAGATTATAATTGCATATTGGGCAATCTTTTGGCATTTTAAATTCTTGTTCACTACCTGTACGCTTTTCTTTTAATGATTTTACAACCTCTGGTATAACATCGCCTGCTTTTCTAATTATTATCTTATCGCCAATTTTTAAATCTCTTTCGTTAATAAATTCCTCATTATGAAGAGTTGCTTTTCTAATTGTTGATCCCATCACTTTAACTGGGTCGAAGATTGCATTTGGCGTAATAAGACCAGTTCTACCAACTGTACAAATAATATTAGTTAGAGTTGTTTCTACCTCTTCAGCCGGGAATTTATATGCCGTTGCCCACTTAGGATTTTTAGCTGTTGCCCCTAGTTCTTTTTGCATGTGGATATCATTTACTTTAATAACAATGCCGTCAATTTCATAATCTAGGTTATCTCTTTTGTTTGACCAATTTTTAATATAATCTAATACTTCATTAACGTTATTTAATAATTTAATATGCGGATTAACCTTTAAACCAAGATCTTTTAACATCTTGATAGATTCATAGTGAGTTAAACACTCAGTATTTGGATCATGATAAAAGAAAGCATCTAAATTTCTTTTTTTAGCAATAGTACTATCAAGCTGGCGAATACTACCAGCTGCAGCATTACGTGGATTTTGAAATAGAGGTTCATTATTTTTAGCTCTATCTTCATTTAATTGATTAAATGAAGCTTTTGGCATAAAAATTTCGCCTCGAACTTCTATATTAACCTTTTTGGTCAATTGCTTAGGAATGGTTTTAATAGTTTTAACATTATGAGTAATATCCTCACCTATAAAACCATCACCTCTAGTTGCTCCTTTTACTAAAACTCCATTTTCATAAGTAAGCGAGACAGATACACCGTCTATTTTAAGCTCGGCAACATAAGTAGGATTTTTAAATTCTTTTTTAATTCTTTCATCAAAATTTAAAACATCTGATGCATTAAAAGCGTTTGATAAACTCATCATAGGGTTTTGATGAATAACCTTTTGAAAACTTTCAATTACCTCCCCCCCAATTATTTGGGTAGGAGAATCCGCTTGTTTTAAATTAGGATGCATCTCTTCGATTTTTTTCAGCTCACTCATTAAGCTATCCCACTCTTGATCACTCATAGTTGGTTTATCAAGAGTGTAATACTCATGATTGGCCTTTTTAATTAAATTAATAAGTTCATTATATCTTGCTTCCATAAAATCCTTTCGCTTAATTTTATAAATCTATGCCGTCTATACAATTAATATATAACCATTTTTTTAAGTTTGTACTTTCATTATTTTCATAGTAAGCAATTAATTTTTCATAGAATTCTGATTGAAGACTGTTTTTAATTGATATAATGCCTGCACCAGCGTTTATCATAATAAGATTTGCAAATAACATTGCGACTCTTTTATTACCGTCTAAAAACATTTGTTTTTTCATAATATAGAGCATTACATCAAGAGATATTTCCGTTTTACTTTTTTCTTCTGAGTTAATAATTTCTTCAAGTTCCTCTTTAATTTGGCTTTCTATTGGAAACCCAGGTTTCCAATTGGTACCACCAATATTAACTGGAACCGTTCTTATAACACCTACATTACTTACTAAGCCATTCATAACAATTTCATGAATTTTACTAAGAACCGAAAATTCATATTTCAATTCATTATCTAAAATAAATTGCCACGCTCTTTTTAAATTGTTAATAGCAACGATTTCACTTGCTGTAAGACCGTTAATAACTCCACCATTGTATAAAACCTGTGTTTGAGGATAAGTAATTTTTATCCCTTCCAAATTCGCGCTTTTCCAAATATAATCCACTATATTTCTTCTGGCGATAAAAATATTTTGTTCTCTTGTTAAATGAAATTTATTTTTCATAGCATTTAATCTTTCTAACTTTATTATAATCTATTTAAACAACTTTTTTAATACTTTTGTGATTTTTCATAAACTTTTTAGTACCACTTTTAAACGCTATATCAATTAAACTTCCATCTTCTTTTACAACAACACCCATTCCATGAAAATCATGTTTAACGGTTGTTCCGACTTTGATATCATCATTATCATCAGTATACATCTCTTCTATAGTCAGTGGTTTAATTTCACTAAATTCTTCATTTGATTCAATGTGTTTAGCATTTATCTCAGATATAAACCTCGATGGCATATTTTGCTGAATTCTACCATATAACAGTCTTCTTTTAGCATTAGTTAAATATAATCTTTCTTTAGCTCTAGTAATACCTACATAGCATAGTCTTCTTTCTTCTTCAAGATTATTTTCTCTTAATGACATATCATGAGGAAATAATCCTTCTTCCATACCAACTAAGAATACTATTTTAAATTCAAGACCTTTCGCACTATGAAGTGTCATAAGTGTTACTTCATTACCATCTGAACGGTGATTAGAAACATCACTTATTAAAGTTATTTCTTCTAAGAAATCTCCTAAATTAACCGAACCAGTTCTCTCTTCATAAGAAGTAGTAATACTTTTGAATTCCTCTAAGTTATCAATTCTTAATTCATCTTCTAAAGTTTTAGTTTCTGCTAAGGCTTTTTTCATCCCAGATAACTCAATAACGGAATCAATAAGCTCAGTTAAACTCGAATTCTCACTAACTTTTTTAAGCTTGATAATAATATCTTTAAATTCTAATTCTTTTCTAGTTGCAAGAGATTCAAACATCGACTGATTATTATTCAGTGCTGTTTCTGCAATCGTTTTTAACGCAACATCACCTATTCCTCTTTTAGGAACATTAATAACTCTTCTTAAACTTACCTCATCATATTCATTATAAATAAGTCTTAAATAGGCAATTAAATCTTTTATTTCTTTTCGATCAATAAAGAAATAACTACCAAATACTTTACAAGGAATACCTTTTCCTAAAAAGACTTCTTCAACAACTCTAGCTTGAGCATTAGTCCTGTATAAAACAGCCATATCACTATATTCAGTACCTTGATTATATAAATCTTTTATTTCATCTATTACTAAAGATATTTCATGTTTTTCATCATAACTTCTTAAATATTTAATTTTAAGACCCTCACCTTTTTCTGAATAAAGTCTTAAATCTTTTCTTTCTTTATTATGTTTTATTACTTCATTAGCAGCATCTAATATCGTATTAGTACTACGATAGTTTTGTTCTAGTTTAATAACTGTGCAGTCTTTAAAATCTTTTTCAAAATTAATAATATTACGATAATCTGCTTGTCTAAAGGCATAAATACTTTGATTCATATCTCCAACAACAAATATATTTTTATATTTATTAGATAGCATTACTGATAGTTTATATTGAACTGGATTAGTATCTTGATACTCATCAATTAAAATATATTTAAACTTCTCTTGATAGTGCTCAAGAATATCTTTATTTTTTAAAAATAACTGAACTGGTAATAATAATAAATCATCAAAATCTACACTTGAATTATTAATTAATTTTTGTTTATAAACATTATAAATATCAACAATAATTTTATCTATCTCTGTATTAAATAATGTAGCAAGTTCTCTATCACTTAACATTTGATTTTTAATAAAACTAATTCTATTTCTAATATAAAAAGGACTATATTGCTTTGGATCTAAATTCTTTTCTTTTAAAATTCTTTTGATAATTGATAAAACATCATCACTATCAATAATTGTAAAATTACTAGTTAAGTTTAGTTCTTTATAATTCTCTCTAATTATTCTTAAACCAAAAGAATGAAAAGTTCCTATAAATGATGAGACTTGTCCAATCATATTATAAACTCTATTTCTCATTTCAGCTGCTGCTTTATTAGTAAAAGTAATAGCTAGAATATTGTGATCATTAATTCCTTCATTAATTAAATGAACTATTCTGGTAGTTAATACTTTTGTTTTACCAGATCCAGCACCGGCCATAACTAAAACTGGTCCATTTTTATGAGTAACTGCTTCTTTCTGTTCATTGTTTAATTTGTCTAAATATTCCATCGTGTACCTTCTTTCATCCCTTATATTATACCATTTTTTAAGCATTAAAAAAAGGCATATTTGCCTTTAACACTATATTTCTTTATAATGATTTAAGGTTTTAATGAAGTAAGAGGAACAATATATACGTTGTTTTCTTTATCGTGAACTACTGCCTCATAGTGACCGACAATAATACACATAAATTTAGGTATTTTAGAAACTTAACTTATATTATTTTTTTTCATTATACACTTTTCAAGAGTTTTGCTATACACTTTTCAATGTTTTTACTATACACTTTTCAAGAAATTAATTATTCTATAATAAACTCGGCTCTAGCTTTGTATGATGTGTCATCTCTGGTTTCATCAACATTAAAGCTCTTTATTACTCGATATTTTCCAGAAGGTAGCTCACCATAATAATGAGTCCAATCTAATTCTTGTTCCCATTTTTCATTAGGTTTTAGATGATAAGCAATATAATCAATATCTAGTGGGCTTATTGGAGTAGCCACATACCATATATCATCTATATTATATTCGATACTATAACCTTCTCCATAAGTATAAGTTTTGTTATTTTTATTATTCAATATGATCGTAGCAGATGTTTTAGTTAGACTATTTTCTTTAATTTTCATATTAATCATATTAGATATAACAGTATCAGATTTTTCTCCTTTAAGATTTTCTGTTGCAGTACATAACTTAGCAGTTTTAAGTCTTTCTAGTAAATCTTGATCTACTTTTGAAGTACTTAAGTTTTTTGCGCTCTTTAAAGAAAGTTTCTGATTTTCATACGTAAACGTATATTCATAACGGTTATATAAATTAACTTTAATTGACCATTTATTGAAAAACGAATGTTTACTTCTTATTTCATTTACTTGACCATCACATTCTTTTGATTCTAAATAAGTATAAACTTTTTGTTGAACATTTTCTTTCTGATAAACAAAAAGAATTAAAATAGTAAATAAGATTAATACTATAGAAATATAAATTATATTTTTCATTATTTAATTATTCCTTTAGCAGTTAGTTTAGCTTTTAATTTTTCATAAAAATAGGGAACTTCATAATATTCATTTTCTTTAATATTATTTTTATTGATATGAATATTTAAATACTTAGCATTACTAGGAGTAATAATTTCTATTTCTTTTAATCTTTTAACAATATTTTTATAACTAACCCTAAAATTATTGCTAAATATTTCGATTTCTCTAAAACTAATTTTGATTCTTTTTTGATCGAATTCTTCAATTATAGAATCTCTAGGTATTAATAAAGACAAGGCAAACTGGGTAGTTAAAGCTTCTTTATTATAGTCATTAATTATCAGTAGCTCACCTAAATACTTAGCAATACTAAAGCGCTGTTCATAGCTGTTTTCTGCCTCAGGCACTACTATTACCGGAACATTATTAATAGTTTCATAAAAACCAATAAAATCTTTAGTAACATCATTTCTAGGAATAGTAATAATCATCATATTATTGTTTTCAAGTAAATAAACAAGATTAGAAATTGGATCTTTAATTGGCACTGTAAAAAATATTCTTAATTTAGTAGCAAGACTCTCAGCTTCTTTTAAAGTACTTATCATATGAACCCCAAATTTGTTTTGAAAAGTTATTTCTGATAATTTAAGTAGGTTAAAATAAGCATCTACTTTAGAAATAATTAAATCTTTGATTTTCATTTTTTTAATTTCCGAAATACTAGGGCGACATTTGAAGTTAGTAAACTTTATTAAAGTGGTTTCTTCAATATCAAGAATATCTTCAATTGTTGTATTATAAGCTTTAGCAAAATCTTCAAGTCTACTTAAAGATGCAATGATTTGGTTCCTTTCGTATTTTAAAATTGCGGGTGCTGACATACTCAACATCTTACCGGCATTAGCCATAGAAAGATTTGCTCTCATTCTATATAGTTTTAAATTTTCACCAACGGTTTTTTTCATATTATCACCTGTTAATTTTCCTCTAATTATATTCTATAACATTAACCAAAAAAAGTAAAGAAAAAACAGCTCTTTTAGAGCTATCTTAAATCTTTGCTATTATCTCTTTTATAATAGCAGACTTCATATCATCATAATTATCTTTAAATCTAATTCCAGATGCAAATTTATGCCCACCGCCACTGAATTTCTCTGCAACTTTTGCAATATCTAAATATTCTTTTGATCTTAAACTAACCTTATAAGTATTAGGTTTTTCTTCAACAAAAATTACACTAACTTCGATATTTTCAAGTTTTCTGCCAAGATTAACAAATTCTTTTGGTACATCATAGGGGTGATTGGTAATATCTTGAAATGTAAGATGAGTAACTGCCACTTTTTCATCTATTATCTCCAGATTAGAAATTGCTTTTGCTTTAAGGTATAAATAATTTAGGTTATATTCTGGCGTTATAAAATCTGCATACATTTGTCCATGACTTACTCCATAACTAAGTAGGTCAGATGCTACATTAAAAGCTCTTGCACTGGTATTACTAAAGGCAAATCCCCCAGTATCAGTAATAAGTCCTAAATAAAGATAAAACGCTAGATTATAATCAAGCTCAATATTGTTTTCTTTAATAAAATCATAAATTACCGTAGTAGCTGACGGTGCAGTACTATCGATATAGTTAAGATGGTTTATTTTTCCTTCTACTAAATGATGATCTAAAATAATAATCTCTTTACTTTGGTCATATAAATAATCTAAATGTCCTAATCTATTTTTATTGTTAGTATCAACTATAATCGTTAAATCATATTTTTTATTTGTTTCGGTTAATAATTTGTCTGCCTCTGGTACTTTACTTATAAAATCATATTTATCAGTTATTACTCCATCAACACTAATGTTTAGCCTTTCAATAATGGTTTTCATTGCCATTATACTACCAATAGCATCCCCATCTGGGTTTAAATGCGCTAGAAGTAGGACACTTTCCGCTTCTTTAATTTTCTTATAAATTTCTTTTAAACCTGTTTGCATACTATCACTCTTTTCTGCTTTATTATATCAAAAAAATAGTAAGAGTGCCTTACTATTCTTCAATTATACTTAAATCATTATTATGTAAAAACTTAATAAACTCATCTTTAAAGTTTTGAAGTTCATCACTAGTCAACGTTTTATCATAAGAGCCAACTAAAAATCTAATAGTTACTTTTTTAGAATCTTCTTCTAAATAAATATCAATAAGTTCTCTTTTTAAAATAATTGGACTAGTGAATTTATCTAAAATTTCTTCAAGTTTATTAAAATACTCTCCTCTTTTAGTAATAATTGTATAATCTAACTCAGTAGTTGGATATTTACTAATTTCTTGATAGCTAGGTTTTTCTAAACTTAGATTAAAATATTCTTCAAGGTCAAGTTCGATAACGACAAATGAATTTTTCTTGCTTATCTTACTTGAAACTGATCTAGTAAATGGTTTTACTTGACCAATTATTAAATTGTTAACAATTATATTTAAAGTTAAATCTTGATTATAATAATCTTTTGACTTACCAAATTCAAATACTAAATCTACATTTTTTAACTCTCTAAATATACTTGTTACTATTTCTTTAGCTTTATTAAAGGAATATTTTAGTTTATCGTTTTCACTACTTAATAAAATACTCAGCATTCGGTGATTTTCTCCATCTTTAATAACTGTCCCTATTTCAAAAACACCAAAATTATCACGTTCTTTTATATTAGCCTTAGCTATTTCTAACATCGTTAAATTTAAATCATCTCTTAAAATATTATCTTCATTCTTACTAATTAATTTAATATTGTCTTTTTCAATATTTAAATCGTTTAAGAAGCTTGTTTTGTTCCATAAATAAGAATGGACTTCATTTAAGTTGTATTTAGTTGCTAAATAGTGTTTAAGATTATATGAATCATCATAGCTTGGCTCATCTTTATAAAAAGATAAGTCCATTTTTATGGCTTTGGGAATAAAGTTCTCGTAACCATAAATACGACCAATTTCTTCAATAATATCAGCTGGTATAGTTACATCTTTATTAGCTCTAAAAGTTGGCACGATTACTTTATAATCATTTTTATTTACTTTAACTTTAAACTCCAGCGATTCTAAAATACTTTTAACATCATTATCAGGCATTACAAAATCAAAATATTTAGTTAATAACGATTTTTTTAAGATAACTTCTTTTTCTTTAAATTCATTAGGATAAACATCAGTTAAATCAGATGCGATAATTAAATCAGGATTTTCATCTTTTAATAATTTATAATATCTTTTAGCCGCTATCATTGTTAAATTTGGATCTAAACTTTTTTCATATCTGCTAGATGCTTCAGTTCGAAGACCTAAGGAAATAGCGGTTTTTCTAATAGTTCCGGCATCAAATGATGCACTTTCTAAAATAATTGAGGTTGTATCTTCGAGAATCTCACTGTCTAGTCCTCCCATTACCCCAGCAATACCAAAGTACTGCCCACCATTTTTAATCATTAAGTCTTTATCTGATAATATTCTTTCGATTCCATCAAGCGTTGTATATTTATCACCATCTTTAGCAAGACCAACTTCAATATTTTGAACAACTCTTGAGTCAAAGGCATGCATTGGCTGGCCTAATTCAAGCATTAGATAGTTAGTTATATCAACAATTAAATTAATACTTTTCATACCTGCATAATATAAAAATATTTGCATCCATAAAGGGGTTTTATTATTTATAATATTATCTAGTTTGATACTTGTATAACGATAACAAAGTTCGGGATTTTTAATATCAACTTTTAATTTTTTACCAACCTTTTCTGGCTCAGAAATTTCCAAAGGTAGTAGTTCATGACCAGTAATTGCAGCGATTTCTCTAGCAATTCCATAATGCCCCCAAAGATCTGGACGATTAGTAAGGGATTTATTATCAATTTCAACAATAATATCCTCAACTGGAAGAACATCTTTAATAGATACTCCTAGTGGAGTATCAGTAGGAAGCTCAAGTATTCCATCATGATCATCACCAATGCCTAGTTCTCTTGCGCTGCACATCATGCCACATGATTCTACTCCGGCAAGTTTCCTTTTTGTAATCATCATATCATCGATTCGGCCACCGACTTTAATAAGCGCTCCAATAAGGCCTACTTTAACGTTTGGTGCTCCACAGACAATTTGATAATCTTCTTTCCCATCAGTTACTTTTAAAATAGATAATTTACTTGATTCCGGATGTTTCTCGCATTCAATAATTTTCGCGGTGACAACATTATCAAAATTATTTCCTTTAATAATAACCTCTTCGACTTCAGCACTTCTGATTGTAAATTTATCCCAAATACTAATAAAGTCAATTTTGTCACTATTTTTTAAATGTTTTTTTAATATATTACATGATATTCTCATATTTCCACCTACCTTACATTAAACTGTTCTAAAAATCGTAAATTACCTGAATTTAAAACTCTAATATCTTTAATTTTATATTTCATCATTGCCAGTCTAGTTAATCCTAAACCAAATGCAAATCCACTATATTCTTCTGGATCTATTCCACTCATTTGTAAAACGTTTGGATGAATCATTCCACACGGACAAAGCTCAATCCAACCAGTATTTTTACATGTTTGGCAACCTTTTCCTCCGCATATCGTGCATGAACAATCAAGTTCAAAGCCAGGCTCAACAAACGGGAAAAACCCAGGACGCAGTCTAACCTCAACATCTTGATTAAAAACTTCTCTTAACATTCCTTTCATAACATAAATTACATTACTAATCGAAATGTTTTTATCAATAACCATTCCTTCAACTTGGAAAAAAGTATTCTCGTGTGATGCATCTAAATCTTCATTACGATAAGTTCGGCCGGCTGCGCACATTTTAATAGGCGCTCCATACTTTTCCATAGCCCGCACCTGAACTGGGCTTGTATGAGTTCTAAGAAGAAGCCCATTATCAAGCCAGTATGTATCTTGCATGTCTCTTGCCGGATGATTCTCTGCAACGTTAAGAGCAGTAAAGTTATAATACTCACTTTCCATCTCTGGTCCTTCTAATACCATAAAACCAATGTTTTTAAGCACATCAGTTACTTCTTTAGCAATAATTGTAACTGGATGAAGACTTCCCTTTTCTTCATTAACTGGAATTGTTGGATCAAAAGTAATCTTTTCTTCTTTATTTAAAACATTATCATAATATTTAACAAATAAACTCTCTAAATCTTTTTTAATCTTATTAAATAAGGGACCATACTGTTTCTTTTCATCACTTGTCATATCTTTTAAATTTTTCATTAAATCAGATAACTTACTTTTTTTACCTAAATATTTTGATTTAATATTTAAATAATCATTTTCTGTTTCAATTGTTTTAGCTTCTAATGATGCACTTTCAATTAAATTTTTTAATTCTTCTTTCATTCTTTCCTCTTATAATAAAGTCAAGTAAATTCTATCTTGTTTATAGTATTTACATTTCTTTATTCCTTTCTTTTATTTTTGTTTGATATTTTATATACTTTTTAAGTAGATATAAGCATATTTAAAACTGTT
>JAQVWT010000057.1 GCA_028709545.1 Bacilli bacterium | reverse complement strand
ATCAAAAGACACAAGTTTTTATTATATGGTAAAAAGTGGACATTTTCACTAATTATTCGATAAAAAAAAGAATAGTTATTTGAGCTATTCTTTTAGGGACATTTTCACTAATTATTTGAATTTAAAAGTGGACATTTTCACTAACTAGTCACACTTTTTCTAGATTTTAACAAAAAATATTGCAGAAAAAATATAGTTGTGCTATTATTAAGAGGCGATGGATCTTTAGCTCAGTTGGTTAGAGCATCCGGCTCATAACCGGGCGGTCGTAGGTTCGAGTCCTACAAGATCCACCATTTTATGCAGGTATGGCGGAACTGGCAGACGCGCTAGACTTAGGATCTAGTGGAGTAATCCATGCAGGTTCGATTCCTGTTACCTGCACCAATAAGAAATCAAAGCCTTTATTAGAGGCTTTTTATTTTAACTTTTTTAACAAAAAAAACAAGATAATTACTTACCTTGCATTTGATATAATAAATCAATTTTAAACATATCTTTAGTAGCATTAGCTTTACTTATCATTACACCTTTATATGTAGCAAGCTCAGCCATATGACCCTCTAAAAGAATCTCAGTTGGAGTAATAGTATCAAGCATTACAACATTTTCATTATTATAGACAATATACTTTAAAATCACATCGCCATGAACTTGACTAAACATATGGTCACTTGGTAACTTTAATTCATAAGTTTCTGTATTGTCTTTTTTGTTACTTGATATTTTTTCACCAACTAATTTTCCCCGTCTTAATGACGGATAATAATCAAAGTTTAACTTCTTATAAGCTAGCATGTTGTATTTCTTTAACGCTCTTTCTAATTTTTTAAACTCATTTTCATTGATATAATCTAAGAGAAATCCTTTCATTTTATAACCCCCTATATTTTTAAGTACGCAAGAATTATAGCATATATCAGTATAAATGTCAAAAAAAACGAGACAAACATAACGAATCATGTTTGTCTCAGTAGCCGAAAGAACAATTACTACCGTTCCTTCAGCTATTTATAATTTATCATATTGAAAAATATAAGTCAACATTTTTTACTCATTTTTTTAAATTTGTCGTTAATTTATTGTATTTAATTAATCGATTTCCACTTTTATTAGAACCAAAGAGTTATGGAAGTAGATGTTAGAAAAAGGTCTATCAAAAGCATAATAATATGGCGTATTAATTCCACTATATACTCCGAGTAAGACATATTTTTTGCCAGCTTCTAGGTTTTGAAATTTCTAATCTTTTCTTAAAATCCATCTGTATCAAAATCTTAATATTAAATCTATTATTTTATTAATCAAACATTCCTGCTGGAATAATACATTTTCCTTCCCCACTAGAATCTCCACCCTCATATTCTGAATTAGTAATTGGACATGTTGCTTTAGTTATAGCGTCTTTAAAATAGCCACCATAATAACGGACTAAAGACGTTACTAAAATACTTATTATCAAGATTAAAAATATAAATCTAGACGGAGATAAATTGCTTTTCATCAAAGATCACCTACTCTAGATTCTAAAGTATTAAGAAAGCGTTATATGTTAAAAATTGTCAAAGTCTTTATTTTTTAAGCATTTTCTGTTAAAATACTTTTAAGTGGTGGTGGAAAATGAAGTTACCTGATATAAACATTTTGGATGAAGCTGATAAAGTATTAAGAACTAAATCTTTTGATGTAATATTTCCTTTATCAGAAGATGATAAAAAATTAATAAATGATTCTCTTGATTATTTAGAGATGAGTCAGATAGATGAATATAGAGAGAAATATGATTTAAGAGCTGGAATGGGTCTCTCATTTATTCAGCTAGGTATTCCTAAAAGAATCTTTGTAATCTCTGAGGAAATAGAGGAGAATAAATTTAATCGACATGTCGTAATAAATCCTAAAATTAAAAGTAAAAGTGAAGAACTAATCTTTGTTGGTGAAGGCGAAGGCTGTCTAAGTGTAAATAGAGAAGTTGATGGAATAGTTCCAAGACATGCAAGAGTTACGATTGAGGCCTATGATGAAGATGGAGTCTTCTTTGAAATAAGAGTTAGAGAGGATATGGCTGTTGCTTTCCAACATGAACTTGATCATTTAGAGGGAATCCTATTTATGGATAGAATAGATAAAAAGAATCCATTTAAAAATAGAAACTTAATGAGAGAAATTTAAAAAGAGCTGAAATAAGCTCTTTTTAAATTTTATAATCATCCTCTAAAGAAAATTCAACGTTTTCATTGATCCATTCTTTACGAGGTTCAACTACATCTCCCATTAAGACACTAACTCTTTTTTCAGCAAGGGTGCCATCATCTATATTAACTTTAATTAAGTTTCTACTTTCTGGGTTCATTGTTGTTGTCCACAAAGGCTCAGGATTCATTTCACCAAGTCCTTTATACCTTTGAATTTTATAATTAGTTTTATCTTTAATTATTTCTTTTAATTCTTCATCAGTATAACAGTATTCATGTTTTTTACCATAATCTACTTTATATAAAGGAGGCATCGCTATATAAAGATGTCCTTCTTCAATCAGTGGCTTCATATATCTAAAGAAGAATGTTAGAAGTAAACACTGAATATGGGCTCCATCATCATCCGCATCGGTCATGATAATTACTTTATCATAATTAATATCTTTTACATCAAATTCAAGGCCATATCCTGCTCCAATACAGTGTATAATACTATTAATTTCCTCATTTTTAAATATATCAGTCATGCTTGCTTTTTCAGTATTTATTATTTTACCTCTAAGCGGCAAGATTGCTTGAAATTTACGATCACGAGCTTTTTTAGCAGTTCCTCCAGCAGAATTTCCCTCAACGATATATAATTCATTAATCTTTGCGTTCTTAGTTTGAGCTGGGGTTAGTTTCCCACTTAAGTTTCGCATCTCTTTTTTATTTTTACCATTTCGAGCTGCTTCTCTTGCTTTGCGCGCTGCTTCTCTTGCAATTTTACTTTTATTCATCTTTTCGATAATTGAAACAGATATTTCTCTATTTTCTTCTAAATAATACTTAAGAGAATCGTAAGTAATATTTTCAACTACTGATCTAGCAATTGGAGTTCCAAGTCTCCCCTTTGTTTGACCCTCAAATTGCAAGATATTCTCTGGTATTTTTAAATTTAGAATTGCGGTTAATCCTTCTCTAGCATCTGATCCTTCAAATGTTTTCTCTTTTGCCTTAAGGATTCCTTTGTCTTTAGCATATTCATTAAAAGCTTTAGTGATTGCGGTTTTGAATCCTATTTCATGAGTTCCTCCGTCAACTGTTTTAACATTGTTAACAAAAGATAAGATATTTTCTGTATAGCTGTCTGTATACTGCAAAGCAATATCTACCTCAACATTACTTTTAGTTCCTTTAATAGGGACTACTTTATGAAATGTTTTTTTATCTTCATTAATATATTCAACAAAAGATATAATTCCATTATCATAATGATAAACATTCTTTTTTTCATCCGGTATATCTTCTACTTCTACGGTTAGATTATTAAGTAAAAATGCACTCTCTTGCATTCTTTCACAAATAGTTGTATAACTAAAACTCGTATTTTTAAAAACTTCTGGATCAGGTAAAAAAGTGACGATTGTTCCAGTTTTATTAGTTTTTCCTTGTTTAGTTAAGGGGATTTCGACTTTTCCCCCATCTGAAAATTTTATATAATGAATTTCTCCATCACGAAAAATAGTAACTTCCATCCATTTACTTAAGGCATTAACAACTGATGCCCCGACGCCATGAAGACCACCTGATACTTTATATCCCTCACTTTGAAATTTACCACCAGCATGAAGCATAGTATAAATAACTTCTGGAGTAGTTTTACCACTCTTATGCTTACCAGTAGGTACCCCTCTGCCATTATCAGCAACAGTTAAACTTCCATCTTTATTTATTCTAACACTTACCTTATCTCCATAATTATTAATAATCTCATCGATACTATTATCAATTATTTCCCAAGCTAAATGGTGCATTCCTTTTTTATCAGTACTACCAATATACATTGCTGGTCTTTTTTTAACTGCATCTAGTCCTTCTAATATAGTAATTGATTCTTCATCATATTTTGTCATGTTTTTGTCGAGATAGACGGTCTCGACTCACCTCTCTTTCTACTTAGTGAAAGGTTCGTCTAACCACCCCTCACGAAAGCCGTACGTGCCCTATTAAGGCATACAGCTCTTCATACTTAGTTTTAAGCTATGTTCCAATTCCAAATATCTTTGTACAGTTGAGGTTTGGAAATAGGAACAAACTCAAGTGTTTTATTATATTGTTCGAGCTTCAGAGTCGACCTCTGACCTCGTCTTTCCAATATTCTAAATAGTTCCCAGTATGTATGTATAAGAATTTGAGTTCTTCGAACATACCGTTTATACCATAGTAAGCATATAATCCTGTAATTTTACGATTGATACTCTGTATAATTATAGTGATATTTTTATGTCTGTTTTCTTTTATATATTTTGTTATCGCTCTCTTTTTCGCTTACTTCTTTTCTTTGCTGTTTAGGTGACAACATCGACTTTCCTTTTTTTTCTACCTAACGACACTCAATCACTTCACGTTCTTGCATTACGGCTCGAACTCTTTCTTGTCTACGCTTAAATCTAACCTCGCGGTTTCGACTCCAAGACTAAATACCAGATGGGATTCACACCCATTATATATTGCGTGCCGAACTGACGCACCACCTTCTTAAGTATATCAAATGGATAAAAAAAAGACAAATAATTTGCCTTCATTTATTAAGTTATTTCCTTAAATGATTAACTTCTTCAGTTTTATTTTCATAAAGATCAGGAATTTCATCAAGACCAATATAGCTTAAAACTTCGTTTAATTCTTTTGCTGGTTCTTTTGGTTTTTCAGATTCTTTTTTAGGTAAATTAGACTTAAGCATCGCTAGACGATGTTTGATATCTTCTGCTGATAAAACCATTGTATTAGTTTCTTTTGGTTTTTCTGGTATTAATTCTTCTTGAGTTTTAGGTTTAAATGGATCAAACTTAGGTGTCTCGGCAAGAGACTCATGACTAAATATATTTACTTTAGTATCTAAAGAATCATCTTCTGAGCTTTCAATCAGCATATGTTCTTTAGGAAGTTCTATATCTGGTTTTAAAACTTCTGGATTTAAAACCAGCTCTTTGGTTTCTGGTAAATTAGGATCAACTATTTTTTTAATTTCGGTTGGAGTAACTTGCGTAAACTCTAAATTAATTTTAGGTTTCTTTTCCTCAGGGATAAACTTCTCTATTTTCCTTGTTTCTTCTATTAAAGGCAATTCTTCAGTAAATTCATCTAGAATATCTAAAGCTGTATCTACTCTATGAATTGGTCTTGTTAAATCTAGTTCACTTTCTAATTCAAGCGGTTTATCATAAATATTATTTTCATTTAAAATCGGCTCAATGTTAGGTGTTTCTTCTATCAGTTGGTTTTCTTCTAACAATGAGGCTTCTTTAGTATTAATAATTGGATCTTTTAAAATAGGATCTTCTTCCCTTTTTAAAGACTGCTTATTTGTAGCTGGTACATTCTTCTTAATAGCAGCAACTTTTTTATTTGATTTTTTCGACATAAATGTTGAAATAATTATTAATATTACTATAAATATCGAGATAACAGCTATTGCTATATAAACATATATCATTATCTCACTATCACTATTGTATAGGTTTGTTAAAACTCTTTTTAACTTCTCCATTATTAATCACACCCTATATTCTTATTTATATTTTAGCAAAGAGAAACTATTTTTGCAAGTAGAAAAGGACTAGGGTAGGGCAATCGCTTAAAAAGAAGTCAATAGATAATATGAAAAATCTGATTAATATACATCTTATATACAAAAATCTTTGATTTCTTCTATAAAATCACTATACTTATAATAGAGAGTATGTGATTT
>JAQVWT010000016.1 GCA_028709545.1 Bacilli bacterium | reverse complement strand
AAAAAAGCAATTAATAAAAAAGTTATTTGAGCTAAAAAAAGGGACAAACGAAAAGATTCTAGCTAAAAAATAGTGCAAAACATCCTATTTTATGCTATTATATTGCAAGAAAGACCTATGAGGAGATTATAATGGAATTAAAACAAATAATAAATATGTATGGTAAAGAAATGATATATAGACGCTATTCTAATTTGGTTGAAAACCCTAAAGAATATAAAAAAATTACTAAATATCAAATGGTATTAGATATTTATAAAATATATAATGATAATCCTCAAACAATTATCGATGTTTGTTCTTTTGAAGAATTAGCACTCTTAAATAGAGTATTAAATAAAGAAATCAAAAATATGCTCTTTTTAAAAAAATGGCAAGATGAAGAATCTTCATTATTAAATTTACTTAAAGACAAATTCTTATTATCTTACGACCCTATATCTGAGTTTAAAAGTGTACCTAAAGAAATAAAAAGTTCTATAAAAGAAGCACTAAAAAATATAGATGAAGATGCTATTAAAAAGCGAGATGAATTAAACTATTTAATTATCGGTTTAATTAGAGCTTATCATAATTTTACCTTAGATGATTTTTACTTATATTTTTCAGAACATCATAATATGTCATATGTGGATTTTAAAAACTATTTAAATGAAACCCCTTATTTTAAACCATATATTTATATTAATAATGATGAGGAACCAACAGTATATATAAGTGTAGAGTACTTTGATTTTGCTGACGATATCTTTTCTAATTATAATGAAAATTCACCCCTTTTTAATTATAGATATAAAAAAAACGAATTAATTTCTATAGGTAAAAATAAAATAAATTTAGAAGATCCGCATATTAAAAGATTAGTATTATTTTTAAAAGAAAATTTAGAATATAGCTTTCAATTTGAGGCGTTATTAGATAATTTTATAATTCAAGCAGGAGTATCACAAAGTAATGGTCTTCCTATGTTTATTGAAGCTTTATTCAACTATATTAATTTTAATGAAGATAGTGCTGATATGATACTGGAAATGATAATGAAAGCATATAATAATATGCCAAACTGGACTAATAATGGTGTTCCATCTTATCATGCTATGGAGCAAATGATTAAAAAAAAAGGAGATAACTCTAGCCCTATAGTAAATGAAAATAACAAAATAGGGCGCAATGATCCATGCCACTGCGGTAGTGGAAAGAAATATAAAAAATGTTGTTTAAATGAAAAACACTTAATAAAAGAGCAAGCTATATTATCTTATGAAGATTCGTTATTGTTTTATAAATTATTTGTCTTATTATGTGATTTTACAAATAAAAAATATAACATTGTTAAAGAAGCTAAAAAACCAGAAGATTTCTATCATAAAAACGGAAATGTGATAGCCGATTATGCACTACAAATACGTGAAAAAATGTGGGAAGATAAAAATATAATTCAAGAATTCTTAGATAGTACTTCTTTAACTGAAGAAGAGACTGAAATAGTTAAATCTTGGGAAAAAAGAATTACTGGAGACTTTGTAATATATAAATATGAAAAAGGTTTAGCACATATTATGAATGATAATAATATTTATGCAGTAGCTGGAATTTCAAATCCAATTTCCGAAAACATTCCCGCCCATCAACTACCAGCATTATCAAACACTACCTTATTACCATTTAAAAACAAAATAATATATGATATTTTCTTAGCAACTTTTAATATATCAATGGGAGCTGGTATGGTTAAAATGCAGGATGAAATTTATGATAAGTTAAAAGATAATATAATTACTAAATTATAAATATCAGCACGAATTTAACTTTACATTTCCAGTAAAAGTGCTATAATTGACATATAAATAAAAGCAATGACTTCCTTGGAAAAGAAAGAGCTATATAATAATGAAGGACACTAGAAAGTAGGGTGGAACCGTGGGATTTTTATATCTCGCCCCTATATGAGGTGTTTTTTTTCTTTAAAAGTAGTCATTAAGAAAAGAGGAATTATGGAAAAGAAAATAACTATGGAAAAATTAGTTGCATACTGCAAGCAATATGGGTTTATTTATCAAGGCTCAGAAATATATGGTGGACTTGCTAATACTTGGGATT
Organism: Bacilli bacterium; assembly: GCA_028709545.1. Taxonomy (GTDB): domain Bacteria; phylum Bacillota_I; class Bacilli_A; order RF39; family UBA660; genus DUUS01. The sequence goes on along the minus strand of JAQVWT010000016.1, from coordinate 22,690 downwards.
ATGGACCACTTGGAACAGAACTTAAAAATAATATTAAAAAAGCTTGGCTGAAAAAATTTATTCAAGAAAATAGATATAATGTCGGACTTGACAGTGCTATTCTTATGAATCCTAAAGTTTGGGAAGCATCAGGTCATTTAAAAACTTTTAGTGATCCACTACTTGATTGTAAAAAATGTAAAACCCGTTATCGCGCCGATAAATTAATTGAAGATTTTACAAAGGGTGAAGTAGAAGCAGGTGGCTGGAAGGACGAAGATTTAATTTCCTATATTAATGAACATAAAATCACTTGTCCTAAATGTGGTTCTTTAGATTATACAGATATTAGAAAGTTTAATTTAATGTTTAAAACATTTCAAGGAGTTACTGAAGATGCTCAAGATACAATATATTTAAGACCAGAGACTGCTCAAGGTATTTTTGTGAACTTTTTAAATGTCCAAAGATCGATGCGTCTTAAAGTACCTTTTGGGATTGGTCAAGTTGGTAAAAGTTTTCGAAATGAAATAACTCCGGGACAATTTATTTTTAGAGTAAGAGAATTTGAACAAATGGAACTACAATTTTTTTGCAAGCCAGGTACAGAGCTTGATTGGTTTAAATATTATAAAGAATTTTGTTTAAACTGGTTAATAGACTTAGGTATTAATAAAGATAATTTAAGATATCGCGATCATACAGCCGAAGAACTTTCTTTTTATAGTAATGCTACTACTGATATAGAATATAAATATCCATTTGGTTATGGAGAATTATGGGGGATAGCCTCAAGAACTGACTATGACTTAAATCAACATCAAAATGTGTCTGGCGAAAGCATGATGTATTTAGATCCGGAAACAAATGAAAAGTATATACCTTATGTTATTGAGCCTTCACTTGGAGTAGAGCGAACTTTATTAATGTTCTTAATTGATGCATATGATGAAGAAGTACTTGAAAATGATACAAGAGAAGTAATGCACTTCCATCCATTCATCGCACCTATAAAAGCAAGTATTTTGCCACTTGTTAAAAAATACCATAGTGATAAAGCAAATGAAATATTTCAAAAGTTATCAAAACACTTTATGTGTAATTATGATGAAACAGGTTCAATTGGTAAAAGATATCGTCGAAATGATGCTGTAGGTACACCATTTTCAATTACAATTGATGATGAAACAATTAATAATAATACTGTAACAATTAGAGACCGCGATACTATGAAACAAATTACTATTAGTTTAGATGAAGTAATAAGTTATGTTGAAGAAAAAACAAAATTTTAATAATAAGTAGATATAGTTATTTCTTTACCGGACAATTAATGTTTCCAGTTACAATATAAAAAAATGCGAAAATAGTTTATTAAAAAAATTATTTGTGCTATTATATAGTTAGAGTAATATAAGGAGGGCTTATTATGGCGCTAAAAAATATAAAAAAAGCATTATTTGGAAGTGATGATGATGCAAATGATGTAAGTGAAGTAGAAGAAGAATTTTATGCTTTAACAAAGAAAGCTTATAAAGAAGAAGAGGATATTAATGGTTGTAAGATGATTCTTATTGAACCAAGAGCATATTCAGAGAGTCAAGCAATAGCAGATCATTTAAAGAAAAGAAATAGTGTCGTAGTTAATCTTAAAAGAGTTACATCGGACCAAGCTAAAAGAATAATTGACTTTTTAACGGGAACTTTATATGCTATAGGTGGAGATTTACAAAAACTTGGTAATGGTATATATTTATGCACTCCTAAAAATGTCAGTGTTCAAGGAAAAATGACAGAAGCAGAAGATGCTAAAGCTAAAACAAAAATTGAAGATGAAATAGACTTTTAAATAATCCCATAGAGGTGAAGATGCGTATGGATAAATTTAAGACCGGATTTACTGGCTATAAAAAAGAAGAAGTAAATAAATTTGTAAATGATGTTGTTAAGCAAGTAGAATTAATGCTTGCTGATTTAAAGACTAAAGATGTTGAAATAACTGATCTTAAAAAAAGTCTTGAGCATTATAAAAATATGGAAAATACTTTTAATAGAGCGATTCTGGTTGCTGAAGATGCATCTAATCAAATTAAAAGAATTGCCAGAGATGAAAGTGCTGGTTTAATTGAAGAAGCTAAAAAAAATGCTTCACGAATTGTTAATGATGCGCTAATTCAAGCAGAAAAAACTCAAATAGAAACTGCTCAATTAAAAAGAAATATTGTAACCTTTAAAAGAAGATTAAGAACGATTGTTGAAAGTCAGCTAGATTTAGTTGATGATATAGATCACTTAGATATATAGTCTAAGTTTTTTTATGCATAAAAAAAAAGAAGTTAATCTTCTTTTATACCAAGTAATTCAAGTTCATCACTTATGTCTTCTTTAACAAAATATTCAAGCGGTATGTCTAGAGTTTTAGCAAAAGAATATAAAACAGCTAAACTAAAGGTTTGTTCTGTCTTAGGACTTTCTATATTGCCAATTAAACCTCTTGAAAATAATGTTTTTTCTGCAAGTTGTTCTTGAGTGATTTTTCTAAACTTTCTAAATAATTTAATTCTTTTCGACACTAAATCATAAACATATTTAATATCTTCTGTGTTTCTCATCTTATCAGCTCCTAATATAATTTTATCAGTTTAAAGCTGAATATTTTGTCTTGATATGGTTGCAAAAAAAATAGAACTTATTGTTCTACTCGTCAAAAAAATTACGGATATCTACTTCTAAAGCATCTGCTATTCTGCCTAAGACGGCTATTGAAAAGCTTTTGTTTTTCTTCTGGCTTTCAATTTCACAAATATAATCGCTGTTAACATTTGCTTCTTCGGCTAATCTGTGTTGAGTATATTTTTTCTCTTTACGATATTTTCGAATATTAGCCCGAGCAATATCATAGTAGTATCCATCAGGCTTTTTTTCAATCATTTATAAAACCTACTCTCCTAAATATATTTTATTAAATATTTACTTGAAACAGAACGGTCCTATAGACCGACTTTCGTTTATATAATGGATATATTTAGTGAAAGTTATTCATTATTTATAAAATGTTTTTACTTTTGATAAATTCTCTTAATATTTTAGTAATTGCTCTTTTTTCAATCCTTGAGACATAACTTCTAGAAATACCTAAATCCTTAGCAATTTCTTTTTGAGTTGATTCGGGATTATTATATAGTCCATATCTTTTAATAACTATTTCTTTTTCTCTAGGTGTTAATATAGATAAGTATTTATGTAAAAGATTGATATTATCTTTTTGATTAATAGATTCAATTAAATCAGGATCTTCTCCTTTAAGTAAATCAATTAAATTTATTTCATTACCATCTTTATCTATTCCAATTGAATCATTTAAACTAATATTATTAATATGTTTTTTATTACTTCGATAATGCATTAATATTTCATTTTCTATGCATCTTGCAACATAAGTAGTAATTCTAGTATTCTTAGTCGGTTTGTATGAATCAACTCCTTTAACTAGACCAATAGTTCCAATACTAATAAGATCATCAGTATCATACTCTTTACTTTCATATTTTTTAACGATATGGGCTACTAGTCTTAAATTATGCTCTATAAGTTTATTTCTAGAGTCTTTATTTCCTAAAAGCATATTATTAATATGCTGTTCTTCATCTTCTTTAGAAAGAGGATCAGGAAAGACATTTACTGAGTATGATCCAGTAAAGAATATTAAACTTTTAAGTAGCGTTATTAAATAAACTAACAATTATATCACCTAATAAACTTTATGTTATTAAGTGATATATTAGTATAAGTTAATAAATTTTGGTTTAAAAATAAAATATGTAAATGTTCTAAAATTGGTAAAAAGTTGTATATCTTAAATCATTTAAAAATGGTATAATATTAATATAATAAAATGATTGGAGGAACACCATGAATAAATTTAAAGAAATTGATGAAAAAGTTAAACAAATTAATGGTTCTATGGCACAAGAAGGCATGGTTTTAACAAAAGAAATAAAAGAAAATATAAAAAAATGTCTTATGGGACAAAGTACAACTGAAAAGGAATGTCAAAAAGTAATTGAAAGGTATAAAAAAATTTATGGACGATAAATATAAATATACTTATGAGGAAACAAGTGAATATTGTTATCCTAACACAGGTGTTTTAATAAACAAATTAAATATTACCAATGATAAAGATTTGTATGAAGCAGAAATGGAATTAGTTGCTTACTCTACAACAAGTTTAGTACAAACACCTATAAAAGATAATTTTGACTTTAATCATTTGAAGAAAATACATCAAAGATTATTTGAGAAAGTTTATGATTGGGCTGGGACTCCTAGAACTTGTGCGATTGCAAAAAAAGATTTATTTTGCTTACCACAATACATTGATAATTATGCTAATATCATTTTTAATAAGTTAAAAAAAGAAAATTATTTTTTAACTTATGATTTTGATAAAAAAATAAGTTGTTTAGTAGAACTATTTGCAGAGGTTAATGCTCTTCACCCCTTTAGAGAAGGTAATGGGCGTACCCAAAGAGAATTTATAGAAGAACTGGCTAAAATAAATGGTATTAACCTTGATTTAACTGGGGTAGATAAAATGAATATGATTATTGCTAGCCATGAAAGTATTAATGGTGATTATGATAAATTGACTATGATGTTTAATAAATGTTCTAGGGCACTATCTAAAGAAAACCAAATAGATTATATTGAATTATATTGTTCTAAAGATTTAAGAAAAAAAATTTTAAAGTTATTATAAAGTGGACTTTTAAAAGACAATATAAATAAAGAGTAAATTTTAAAATACAGAAACAAATAAGTTAGAAATATTTTTTCCTAAAACCCGGAATGAAACCTTCCTAAATGTCGAAGTAAAAGTTTCCTAAATGCAGTAATAAAATTTTAAATTATTTGCTTTTTCTTTGTAAACATCATATACTATATTAAGAGGTGCATATCATGAAAATTAATTATAAAAAAAGAATTGTAGATCAGATAATAGAAAAAAAACTTTTAGCATTTGGCGCAGTTGTTATAGAAGGTGCAAAACTTACTGGTAAGTCAACAACAGCTACTCAATTTGCAAAAACTATTATAGAGTTTCAAAATCCTGAATTAAAGGAGTATTATAAAACTCAAGTTAGTAATAATCCTACTTCGTTATTTGCAGGAGAAAAACCAATTTTATTTGATGAATGGCAAGATAACTATCCAATATGGGACGCAATTAGATATGATGTTGATAAAACTGGAAAAAAAGGACAGTATATATTAACTGGGTCTAAAAACACTGAAAAAGATAAAGTTATGCACAGTGGAACAGGAAGATTTGACATTGTTAAAATGTATCCGATGTCTTTATATGAAAGTGGCGACTCTAATGGCGGAATTTCTTTACAAGCCTTATTTAATAGTGATGCCCCTATATCTGCTTCATGTGATATTACAGTGGATATAATAATAGAATTAATTATTCGCGGTGGTTTTCCCAACGTTCTTTCGGTTGATTTGAATATTGCTAGCGAAATAATGCGAGGTTATTATAATAGTTTAGTTACAGAAAAAATAATTACAATCGATGGAATAAAAAGAGATCCAAGTAAAATGAATTCTTTATTAAAATCATATTCAAGAAATATTTCAACATATGCAAGTGATGCTACTATATTAGGTGATATGGAAAAAGAAGGTATAGAAATCAGTGAAAAAACCTTCTCTGATTATAAAAATACATTAGAAAAACTTTATATAATTGATAATATTCCTAGTTGGCCAACTAGTATTAGAAGTAAAAGCTCAATTAGAAAAAGTGATAAGAAACTGCTTCTTGATCCTTCAATTGCCTGCGCAGCATTAGGTCTTTCAAAGGAAATGTTAATTAAAGATTTTAGGTATTTAGGTTTTCTTTTTGAGTCACTATGTCTTAGAGATTTAAGAATCTATATTGAATCAATTGATGGAAAAGTTTATCATTACCGAGAAGAAAAAGATTTTGAAATTGATGCAGTTCTTGAATTAAGAAATGGAAGTTGGGGCGCGGTAGAAATTAAATTAGGCGCTGATGAAGAGACACTTCAAGGAGCAGCAAATAGTTTGTTAAAATTAAAAGATAAGATCAATACTGACTTAAAAGGAAACCCAAGTTTTCTAATGATTCTTTATGGCGGAAGATATGCATATAAAAGAGAAGATGGGGTCTTTGTAGTGCCAATTGGATGTTTAAAAAATTAGCTATGAAAATTAAATTTAAATTTTCTATAAAAACTCATTCCTCCTTTTTCTTTTTGTGATTATTTGATATAATTTAAAAGAGAAAAGGAGGATTTTAAATGATAAATAAATTTGTACCAGATATATATCAAAAAAGTATTTATGACATTGATTATAAAAAATTAAAGAAACATGGAATTAAATGTTTATTATTTGATCTTGATAATACAATCACTCCAGTTAATATTAAAAACCCTCCTAAAAAAGTAAAAGACCTTATGGAAGATTTAAAAAAAATGAAGTTTAAATTAATAATAGTTAGTAATGCTACTAAAAAAAGAGTTGAACCTTTTAAAGATATTCTTTGTATTGATTCTTCATATTTATCATTAAAACCATTAAAAAGAAAATATATTAAAATATTAAAAGTTTATAAATTTAAAGAAAATGAGATTGCTTGTATCGGTGATCAGCTTTTAACTGACATTTGGGGAGCAAATAGAATGGGCTTTTTAAGTATTTTAGTTAATCCAATTGGTAAAATAGATTTTGCCTTAACAAAATTAAATCGAGCATTAGAAAATGCGATATATACTAGACTTGAAAAAAAAGAATTGTTAAAAAAGGGGAAATATTATGAATAAAATATGTTTTGGTTGTGGTAGTAAACTACAAAGTGAAGATAAAATAAAAGATGGGTATATTCCCGATGTTAAATTAAAAACAGGAGATTATTGTCAGAGATGTTTTAAAATTATTCATTATGGAATGCAAAGTAAAAGTAGTACGCCTAAACAAACTCATATTATTTTAAGATCAATTAATAAAGACGATAAATTTGTTATTTTTATGGCTGACTTTTTAACAATTAATTCAGAGGTTATTAATATATTTAATCAAATAACAAATAATAAAATACTTTTAATATCTAAGTGTGATATATTTTTAAAAAGTATTAAAGAAATTCATATAAAGACATTTTTAAGAAATTATTATCAAGTTAAAAGTGATATTAAACTAGTTAGTAGTGTTAATAATTATGGAGTAGAGTCTTTAACTAACTATTTAAGACAAAGAAATATTCATGATGCTTATATCGTTGGTTTATCAAATTCTGGTAAAAGTACTTTAATAAATAAATTAATAGATATTAATAAATCTAATATGAAAATGATTACTACTAGTTATATACCAAATACTACTCTTGATTTTATTAGAATTAAAATAAATGATAATTTAACAGTAATAGATTCTCCTGGTTTTATAATTAATACAATTCAAGATGATATTATTACTTCTAAAAATAATTTTAAAGTGTTTTTAAAGCCTAAAACATTTCAAATGAAGCAAGGAGAAACTTTAGAAATAGCGGGTATGTATTTAAATTTTAGTGAAGATACTTCGATTACTTTATATTTAATAAATGATTTAAAAGTAAGAAAATACTATAAAGAAGTAGAGTTTGATCACAGCACGGTTATAAATAATAATATCGATTTAATTATTAGTGGACTCGGTTTTATTAATATTAAAAATAGATGTTTGATAAAAACAGCTAATATAAAACCTAATCTCCTGGAAACCAGAATTAGTGTTTTTGGAGAATATTATGAACAAGATTAAAATAATGAGTGAGGACCTTGCTAATAAAATAGCTGCTGGTGAAGTTGTCGAAAAAATTGCTAATGTTGTTAAAGAACTTGTTGAAAATAGTTTAGATGCTAAGGCTAAAAATATTAAAATAGAACTTATTTCTTCTGGTACTAAGATGATTAAAGTAGCCGATGATGGCACTGGGATGAATAAAGAAGATGCTGTAAATGCCTTTTTAAGACATGCAACTAGTAAAATATATACTACAGAAGATTTATTTTATATTGATTCTTTAGGATTTAGAGGTGAGGCACTTCCCTCAATTGCATCTGTTTCTAAAGTGACTTTAATAACTAGTCAGGGTGATGCTGGCATTAAAATAGTTATCAGTGGTGGTAAAAAAGAAGAAGAGAGCAAAGCTGATGCAAGAACTGGAACCATTATTGAAGTAAAAGATTTATTTTATAATACCCCAGCCCGCCTTAAATATTTAAAAAGTGAGCAAACAGAACTAGCAAATACTAGTAGTTATATTGAAAAATTATCTCTTGCATATCCAGAGGTTTCTTTTACATTAATTAATAATGAGAGAGAAATAATTAAAACAAGTGGATCAAATAATTTACTTAAAACCATTCATGAAATATATGGCCTTGATATTAGTAAAAATATGTTAGAAATAAAAGGCGAGAATAATGATTTTGAAATATTTGGTTATACTAGTAAACCATCTGTCCTTAAATCAAACAGAAATTATATTACAACTATTGTTAATGGGCGAGCGGTTAAAAATAATGAAATAAACAGAATTATAATTGATGCTTATCATACATATTTACCAGATATTAAGTTTCCAGTAGTTGTTTTAAAGATCGAGACTGATCCAGCTCTATTAGATGTAAATATTCATCCAACTAAACAAGATATTAAAATAAGTAAGATTGATACTTTAGAAGAACTTATTTTTGATGCTATTAAAGAAGCTTTATATAAATCACTTCTTATTCCGAAAGTAGAAGTAAAGCAAATAGATAATAATAATGAAATAAATATTAAGACTGAATATACAATAGAAAAAACAAGTTATCAAATAAATGATGTTCAAGAATCATTTAACTTTACGACTAAAAATGAAGAGATTAAAAAGTTAGAATTATACCCAGTTGGACTTGTCTTTGGAACTTATATTGTTGCTCAAGATAGTGATAATATGTATTTAATCGATCAGCATGCTGCCGAAGAAAGAATCAACTATGAAAAAATATTAAGAGCATTAAAAGAAAAAGAAATAACAACAACTGATTTATTGTTTCCAATTAATATCGAGTTTACGGCAAGTGATTATTTAATATTTAAAGAAAATATCCATATATTAACTGACTTAGGTTTTGTAATAGAAGAGTTTGGTATTAATACCATAATTATTAAAACTCATCCAACCTGGCTTTTAACAGGTTACGAAGAAGAGCAAATTAGAAGAATTCTAGATTTAATTTTAAGCATTGATAAAAAATTTGATCCGATAAAATTTAGCGATAACTTAGCAGCGACTGCTGCTTGTAAATTAAGTGTTAAAGGTAATACTAATTTGAGTTTTTTAGAAATGGAAAGTATTTTAGAAAAGTTAGTTCTTTGTGATAATCCATATAATTGCCCACATGGAAGACCAACCATTATAACTTTTACTAATTATGAAATAGAAAAAATGTTTAAGAGGGTTATGTAATGATTATAACAATTGTTGGGCCAACGGGAGTGGGTAAAACTAAACTTAGTTTAGAACTTGCTAAAAAATATAATGGCGAAATAATTAATGCTGATTCAACGCAAATATTTAAAGAACTTAATATTGGTACAGCAAAAGTAGCAGATACTAAAGGGATTCCTCATCATTTAATTGATATTAAAAATTTAGATGAAGAGTATACTATTTATGATTATCAAAAAGATGCAAGGAATGTTCTAGATGATATTTTAAAAAGAGGAAAAACTCCGATTATAGTTGGCGGTAGTGGACTTTACTTAGCAGCTCTTTTATATGATTATAAATTTACTGAAGAAGAAATTATTATTAATGAAGATATTTCTATTAACGAAATGCATGCTAAATTATTAGGAATTGGTCTTGATGTTAATCTAAATAATAAACAAAGAATTAAAAGAAAATATCTAAAACATATTATAAATAAAAAGCCAATTATAAATGAAAAACCGATAATTTTATATGAGACAATAATAATTGGTCTAAGAGCAGATAGAGATAATCTTTATCATAAAATAAATAGTAGAGTAGATCAGATGATAGAAGATGGGTTAATTGATGAAGTAAAAAATTTATTTCAAAAATATCCTAACTCCAAACAGCTACAAAGTACGATTGATTATAAAGAATTTATTCCCTATTTAAATAATGAGAATACTTTAGAAGATGTAATTAATAAAATGAAACAGAATAGTCGGAACTATGCTAAAAGACAGTATACATGGTTTAATAATAAACTTGACGTTAACTGGTTTCAAACTAATTATGATGACTTTAATCAAACGATAAAGGAAGTAGTTAATTATATAAATAACTCAAAATAAAGTTTATTATTTAAACTTGAATTTATTGTTGAAAAATGAGACTTTGAGGTCAAGCTATACTATTTTTGAATTCAGGGAGGGTATATATGATAAGAAGTAATATGATTTTTAAGAATGGGATAATTTATAAAGATAGAATATTACAACCCAGTGATGTTTTAGTAGAAGATGGAAAGATTATAAATGTTGGTTATAATTTAGATTTTGATGTTGAGAATACAGAAGTTATTAATTGCACAGGTAAATATATTTTACCTGGTTTTTCTGATGTTCATGTCCATTTTAGAGAACCTGGATATGAATATAAAGAAACAATTAAAACAGGATCAATGGCAGCAATAAGTGGTGGTTATAGTAATGTTTGTACTATGCCTAATCTAAATCCCGTGCCAGATTCATTAGAACATTTAAATATTCAATTAGAGAAGATTAATGAAGATTCAGTTGTTAATATCCATCCGTTTGGATCAATAACAAAAGATGAAAAAGGCTTAGAGGTATCAGAGATAGAAGATATGGCAGCGTATGTTATTGGTTATTCAGATGATGGTTTTGGTGTAGAAAATGATGAAATTATGTATGAAGCTATGGAGAGAGCTGCAAAAGTTGGTAAACCAATTGCGGGTCATTGTGAGGTTAAATCTATAACTGGTAATGGAATTATTAATAATGGTACATATTCAAAGATGCACAATTTACTTGATATTTCCAATTTAAGTGAATATTTGGAAGTTGAAAGAAATATTGAAATTGCTAAAAAAACAGGCTGTCATTTTCATGTTTGCCATGCATCTACTAGTGAGACAATTGCTTTAGTTAGAGAAGCTAAAGAAGGTGGATTAAATATAACTTGCGAAACAGCACCTCAATATTTATTATTAAGTGAAATGGATATGAAAGATGATGGTCGATATAGATTTCAACCACCACTTCGATCACTAAGAGATAGAATGGCTCTACTAGATGCGTTAATAGACGGAACAATTGATGTTATTGCAACTGATCATGCTCCCCATTCTTATGAAGAGAAAAGCAAAGGAATTAGAGGTAGCTTAAACGGCATCGTTGGTTTAGAATGTGCTTTTCCAATGTTATATACATATCTGGTTAAACAAAAAATTATTGATTTGAAAAGACTGTTACAGTTCTTAACCGATAATCCTAAAGCACTTTTTGGAGTTGGTAGTGAGATATCAGTAGGAGCTCCAGCTGAGTTTAGTATTTGGGATTTAGATGAAGTAACTAAAATAAATGCTGAGGAGTTTGAAAGTAAAGGTAAGTTTACTCCATTTGATGGTAAAGATGTTTATGGAGTAAGAAAGCTAACTTTAATGAGACGAAATAGATATGATAATAAGAAAAAGTTAGCCACAAATTAAAACAAATGTTCGTTTTTATATTATAAAATTATTTTAGGAGGCAAAATATGATTAACGAAAATAAAATACAAGTTATAACTAAAATATTTAATAATGATAATATTAGAACAGTTTGGGATAAAGAGATAGAAAAATATTACATAAGTGTTGTTGATGTCGTTGGCATTCTAACTGATAATGATTATCAAGGCGCAAGAAATTATTGGAAGGTATTAAAATTCAGACTTAAAGAAGAAGGAAATGAAACGGTTACAAATTGTAACCAGTTGAAATTAAAAGCTATTGATGGTAAATATCGTTTAACAGATGTTACTGATATTGAAGGGATGTTTAGATTGATTCAATCAATTCCTTCTAAAAAAGCCGAGCCAATAAAACAGTGGCTAGCTAAATTAGGTAGTGAAAGGATAGATGAAACTTTTGATCCTTCACTAGCACTTCAAAGAGCAATTGATTTATATAGAGCTAAAGGTTATGACGAGGCTTGGATTGCTAAACGAATAAAAACTTTACAAGATCGAAAGCAATTAACAGATACTTGGAAGGATTGCGGAGTAGAAAATTCATTTGAGTATGCTATTCTTACAAATGAGATATATAAAACTTGGTCAGGGATGACAGCGAAAGAGTATAAAGAATATAAAGGACTTCGTAAAGAAAACCTGCGAGATAATATGGATAGTATCGAACTTATATTAACTGATTTATCTGAAGAAGCTACAAAAAAACTAGCTCAAAAAAAGAAACCGAAAGGTTTAAAAGAAAACTTAACTATCGCAAGTATTGGCGGAAACATAGCGAAAAACACCAGAGAAGATTTAGAAAAAGAATTAGGGGAACCGGTAATAAGTGCTGATAATAAATTAAACTATCAATATATCGATGAAAACAAAAAGATAAAAAATTTAGTTGATTAATAATATATTTAGAATATTGATTTGAGCTAGACACAAAAATGGCGGTTTTCTTTGCAAAAAACACTTCTATATATTATACTTATAGTAGGGTGTGAAGACAGTGGCTAAGAAAAAGAGACGTAAAGAAGAAAACAGTAGCAAAGTTAAGTTTAGCTCAGAATTAACAGGATTAATTTTTGTTTTAATAAGTGTTATAGGAATTGGTGCCTTTGGACCAGTCGGGCACTTAATTAAATCATTTGCAATCTTTTTAATGGGGACTTGGTGGGCAATCTTAATTATCTTAGTTTTAGTTCTTGGAACATATATGATAATTAAAAGAGATGTTCCTAAGTTTTTTAATGCCAGATTAATTGGCTTATATTTTTTATTAATAACATTACTAGCGTTTTCACACATTGATTATGTGAAAAATATTGAAGAATTAAAACTTGGAGTTTTATTTCAAAATACGATCGATAATTTTTTAAATACAGTAGCTGATTCAAGATATGTTCAGCTTAGTCAAATGGGTGGAGGAATAATAGGGGCTTTCTTTGCCGGTGCTTTTACATTTTTATTTGAAATAAAAGGTACATATATAGTTCTTAGTGTTTTTGGAATCTTTGGACTAATTATGCTAGTAAATATATCTCTTGCTGATATTGTTGCTAAAATAAGAGCTTTCTTTAGTCGTCTTAAAAAAGGTGTTAAAGAAAGTAATATATTTAAATTACCTGATGATAATATCGAAGAAAAAGAGGAATCGAGTAAAGTGATTATTACTAGTGCTACTGATTTAAAACAATATCATAGTGCAGATACACCGCCAAAAGAAGAAGTAGAGCCAGTAAAAATAGAGAACTCAACTGATGGTAATTACCAGCTTCCTTCAATTGATATTTTAGATGTTCAAAAAAGAGGTGGCAAAGTTAATTCTACTGAGTTTTTACATGCTAATAAGGTTGCTCTTGAAAGAGTTTTAAATGATTTTCAAATAACTGGTAAAGTAGTTGCAATTCATGAAGGTCCGGCAGTTACTCAATATGAAATTGAAATAAAGGCAGCTACTAAACTAAATAGAATAACAAGTATCCACCGGGAAATAGCTCTAGCTATGGCGGCTAAAGATGTTAGAATCCAAGCACCAATTCCTGGTAAAAGTACAGTTGGAATTGAGCTACCTAATAAACAAATTGCTCCAGTTCCGATTAGAGATGTATTTAGTACAATCCCTAAAAATATGGGCGATGCCAAAATACTTGTTGCCTTAGGAAAAGATTTAATGGGTAGAACTTGCTGCGCTGATTTAAATAAAATGCCTCACTTACTAGTGGCAGGTGCAACTGGTTCTGGTAAATCAGTCTGTATTAATAGTTTTATTGCTTCAATATTAATGTTTAAAAAACCAGATGAAGTAAAACTAGTCTTAGTTGATCCTAAGAAAGTTGAACTATCTAACTATAATGGCGTGCCGCATCTTCTTTGTCCAGTTGTAACTGATCCTAAAAAAGCAAATGTTGCTCTTCAAAAAATAGTATCTGAAATGGATAGACGTTATAGTTTATTTGAAGAAAAAGGTGCTAAAAATATTAGTGCTTATAACGAAATGTTAGAAAAAGAAAATAAGAGGAATAATCTAAACGAAAAACCTCTTCCATATATTGTTGTAATAATTGATGAGCTTGCCGACTTAATGCTTGTTGCCGCTAAAGAAGTAGAAGATTCTATTATGAGAATTACGCAGATGGCAAGAGCCGCAGGAATTCATTTAATCGTGGCAACTCAAAGACCATCAACCGATGTTATTACTGGTGTTGTTAAAGCTAATATCCCTTCAAGGATTGCTTTTACAGTTGCATCTTATATTGATTCAAGAACTATTCTTGATGCACCAGGTGCTGAAAAACTTTTAGGAAAAGGAGATATGCTATATTTACCAATGGGAGAAAATCATCCGACCAGAATTCAAGGCTCATTTATTAGTGATGATGAGATCCAGAGATTAATTGATTATGTCTCTAAAGAGCAAGCGCCAAAATATGATAACAGTATTCTTGAGCCAGCACCAGATCATATGGCCGCAGGAACTGGGTATGAAAAAGAAGAATATGAAGACCCTATATATAATGAGGTCGTTGATTTTGCAATTACTTCTGAAAAAATAAGTGCATCACTTATTCAAAGAAGATTTAGATTAGGTTATAACAGAGCAGCTAGAATAATTGATTTACTTGAAGAACGGGGAATCGTTGGTCCACCAAATGGCTCAAAACCAAGAGATGTTTTAGTTAAATTAGAAGGACAAGTAGAAGAATAAAAAATAAGAAAGAGGGATTATATGAAACAATTAAAAATAATTAATAAAATTTTAAAAGGAGTAATTTTTCTTGCAATTTTCTTTCTCTTAGTAGGAATAACTTATTCTTACTTTTTAGCAGATATAAAGGATGCTGAAACCGGAACAACCTTAACAGGAGAATCTGGAAAAATGGATATTTATTATGATGGAGGAGAAACTATCACTGCATCAGATTTTGGACCATCTATTAATCCTTTTGCGACAAAAACGTTTACTTTAAAAGGTACTTCTAATATTGAAGATTCTATATTAGGTTATAAAATATTACTTGTAGTTGATGAAAATACATTTTCTGAAAATGCTCTTAGTTATACTATGATTAGTACTAAAACAGATAGTAATGGAGAAGTAGCACCTTCAATAGAAACCAACCAATACTTAAATACCAGTGATGTAGAACTTGGAACCGGATATTTTACTGGACAAGTCGCAGATGCAATCCATACTTATGAATTAAATTTATATTTTTTAGATACAGGTGAAGATCAAAGAGAAGATATGGAGAAATCAATTAAAGTTCATATTAATATTGAAAATTACATAGATCCATGTCCAAGTGGAGACTGTTTAAACAATCATATAATATCACTTGCTGATAATCCATCAGAAACAGGAGTTTATAATGAAAATGGTTATCGCTATCAAGGATTAGACCCAAATAACTATGTATCATTTAATAACGAGACCTGGAGAATAATCGGCGTCTTTGATGATTATACCCACGGAATAGCAGGAGAAAATTTAGTCAAAATTATAAGAGCAGACTCAATTGGAGATTATGCTTGGGATTCTAATGAAATAAATGACTGGAATACATCAAGTTTAAAAGCCTATCTAAATAGCGATTATTATAATAGCTTGAATCCAGTAAGCAAATCGCTAATCGAAGAGGTTACGTGGAAATTAGGTGGGTATGCGGACTATAAGACTACTACTTCATCATTAGCTTATAATGCTGAAAGAGGAACAACTGTTTATGGTGGAACAGATACAACATGGACCGGATATATAGGTTTAATGTATCCAAGTGATTATGGATATGCTGTTCTTAATAATACAAGTTGTTCAAGAGATACAACAACTCTTTATGATTACGATAATTATGGGTGTTATAACCAAAACTGGCTTTATTTAGGTTCTGATGAATGGACAATAACACCGCTCTCGTCAAGCTCTAGCAATGTGTGGGATGTGAGCTATAGCGGCTACGTGGGCGATAGCTATGCGAGCGATGGGTTCGGGGGGCGCCCTTCTTTATATCTGAAATCTAATACCACAATAATAAGTGGAGATGGCTCACTTGATAATCCATATGTATTAGCTGGTTAATTATCTTGCCTTGCGGGGCTTTAGTCCCGCGGCAAGTTTTTTTGAAAATTCATTTACTTTAAAGTTTAGAGTAATTTAAAAAATGTTATTGCTACTTTCTTTTAAAAGAAAGCAGCAATAATTATGGACATATTTTATTCTATAGTGATATTTATTTGCTATAGATGTTTAAAAATAAATTTGATACAATACTTGTAGCTAGTAAGTATTGTATTTTTTTACTTGCTATGTTAGAAACGGAAGTGGAAGTATGCTTAATATAGAAAATTTAAGTGTTGAAATAAATAATAAAAAGATTTTAAGTGATTTTAATTTAAAAATAAATTTAAAAGAGATTCATGCGATAATGGGTCCTAATGGGATTGGAAAAAGTACCATTTGTAAAACGATAATCGGTGATCCTAATTATGTTGTAACAAGTGGTAATCTGACTTTTAATTCTCATGATTTATTAAAACTTGACATTACTGATAGAGCAAGACTGGGAATTTTTTTAGTAAATCAAACACCAATTGAAATACCAGGCGTAACAAATGCGGAAATGTTAAGGGTTGCTCTTGCCGAGAAAACAGGTAAAAATATTGGACTATTTGAATTTAATAAAAAGATGGAAGAAATATGCTTGAAGTTATTAATTCCTAAAAGTTTTATCCACCGGGGAATAAATGAGGGAATGAGTGGTGGAGAAAGAAAGAAAAATGAACTTCTTCATTTATGGATGTTTGAGCCTAAACTTATTATTTTAGATGAACTTGATAGTGGTCTTGATATCGATAGTTTAAAAATAGTTTGCAAAAATATATTAGAATATCATAAGACTCACGATTGTAGTATTTTAATCATCTCTCATAATCCAGAATTACTAGCAAGTCTAAATGTCAGTCATGTTCATGTTTTAAAAGATGGAGGGCTCGCTCAGTCTGGAAATCTTAACTTAGCAAAAAAGCTTGCAAAAGAAGGTTTTAAAGGAATAACTAAGTCAAATAATATAAGTGAGAATGGAAAAGATGAATAAGATATATATAAGTAATAGAGTTTTAGAAATTATCGATCAAGATTTAGATTTAGAAGTAGATGGATCATGTAAAATTACTATTATGAATAATAAGATTAATAATTTAAATATATTTGTTAAAAAAGATTCTAAATTATTAATTGAAGATTTTAGAATTTTTGATAAAGAAAATACCAATATTAAAATAAGTGTAGAAGATAATTGCTATTTAAATTATATTCATTCATTTATTAATAATAAAGAATATAATTTAAATATTTTAACAGAGTATCTTGGAAATAATTCAAAAATTATTATTGATATAAATGGGATAAATAATAAAGGCAAATGCATAATAACTGCGGATGGGGTACTGGGCTCTAATATAAATAATGAGCTTCATGAAAATATTCATATTGTTAATATTAATAAAGGTAGCGCAGTAATTATTCCTAATATTTTAGTTAGTATGATACCAGTTATTGCCGAGCATGCCGCGACAATTGGTAAAATAGATGAAGATGAACTTAGATATTTAATGAGTAAAGGTATTAGTTTAGAAGAAGCAAAGAAATTAATATTAAATGGATTTTTAATTAATAAATTTAAATCTGATGATTTAATTATAAAGATAAAAGAAATATTAAAAACGGAGGTGAAATAATGAATAGAGAAGATTTTCCTATGTTTAAACAAGATATAATCTATTTAGATAATGGGGCGACTACTTTTAAACCAACATCTGTTATAGATAAAATGGTTGATTATTATAGTAATTACTCTGCGAATGCTCATAGAGGAGATTACTCAATTTCTTATAAAGTTGATGTTGAGTATGAAGATGCTCGCAGAAAAGTAGCAAGATTTATTAATGCTGATCTTGATGAGGTAGTTTTTACATCAGGTGCAACCGAGGCTATAAATGTTATTGCTGATGGTTTTTTTGATAATATAATTGAACCAGGTGATGAAATAATTATTAGTAAAAGTGAGCATGCTAGTAATGTTTTACCATGGTTTAGACTTGCAAATAAAAAAGGGGCAAGAATAATTTATGCTCCCCTAGATACTCATCTTCATATTACTTTAGAGGGTATTAAAAGTGTTATTACTCCCAAGACTAAAATTATATCACTTGCTGAAATTACAAATGTAGTTGGAGATTTAAGACCAATAAAAGAAATATGTGAGCTTGCTCATGCAAATGATATCTTTGTCGTTGTTGATGGAGCTCAAAGCGTTCCTCATAAGATAACTGATGTAAAGACAAGTGATGTTGATTTTTTAGTTTTTTCTGGGCATAAAATGTGTGGTCCAACTGGAGTAGGTGTTTTATATGGTAAAAAGGAATTATTAGAAGCAGTTAATCCCTTAATATTAGGTGGGGGAATGAATGAATCTTTTGATAGTGAACAAGAAATATTCTTAAAAGATATACCCCAAAGACTAGAGGCAGGAACTCCTAATATAGCAGGTGTTCTTGGAATAGGTGCGGCAATTGATTATTTAGAAAAAATAGGAATGGATAATATTACTGTTTATGAACAAAAACTTAAAGCTTATTTAGTTGAAAGATTAATGCAACTTGAACATATTACGATTATTAATGAAGAATCTGGTTCAGGAATAGTTGCTTTTAATGTTGAAGATATTTTTAGTCAAGATGTTGCTTATTATTTAAATAAATATAACGTTTGTGTTAGAGCAGGTAACCACTGCGCTAAAATTTTAAAAAGTATAACTGGGGTTAAAAATACAGTTAGAGTAAGCTTATATTTTTATAATACATATGAAGAAATCGATTCTTTAATTGAGCTGTTAACAGATAAAGATAAGATAATAAAGGAAATGATTTAAATGGATCCAGAATTAAAAAGAGAAATAATGATTGATAATTATAGTAATCCTTTTCATAAGGAAACAAAAGATGAAAAAGATTATATTAAAGAAAATGGTAATAATGTCTCTTGTATAGATGATATTAATTTATATATTAAAATAGATGGTGATATTATCGTGGATGCTTATTTTGATGGAGATGCCTGCGCGATTAGTACATCATCTACTTCAATTATGCTTAAAAATATTATTGGTAAAAATATCACTGAAGTAAAAAATTATATTACTAATTTTCAAAATATGGTTTATGAAAAAGATTATGATAAAAATGTTTTAGGAAAGGCGCTAGTGTACGATGAAATATATAAACAAGAATCTAGAAAAACATGTGCAACTCTTCCTTATACAGCCCTTTCTAAAATAATTGATAAAAAATAGTATATGTGCTAAAATCTATTTAGAAAGCAAATATATAGGATTATAATTAATTGTTATTATAAAGAGAGTTAGCATTTGGTGTAAGCTAATTAATAAGATTGATGAATCTCCCTATTAGTGAAGTTAATAACTTCCGGTTATGACCGTTAAAAAAATAAGAGAATCAAAGGATGGTACCGTGATTATGATCACTCCTTATGCCGTTCTTTTTTTTGTAGAAAGAGGAAAGAAAATGATTGATATAAAATTAATTAGAGAAAATAAGGAAATAGTAAAAGATAATATTAAAAAGAAATTTCAAGATGATAAACTATCACTTGTTGATGAGGTTTATAATCTTGATATTAAGTATCGAGAATCTAAAACAAGTGGAGACAATTTAAGAAGTGAGAAAAATAAAATAAGCACTGAAATCGGCTCTTTAATGCGTGATAAAAAAATTGATGATGCAAATTTACTTAAATCAAGAGTTGAAGAAATTAATAAAGAACTTATTAATTTAGAAATAGTAGAAACTAATTTAGAAAAAGAAATCAAAGAAAAAATGATGCAAATTCCGCAGATTATTGATAAGTCAGTTCCTATTGGTAAAGATGATACAGAAAATGTAGAAATAGAGAAATTTGGGGAGCCAAATGTACCTAAATTTGAAGTACCATATCATGCAGATATTTTAGCACGAATTAATGGTCTTGATAAAGAATCATCAGGTAGAACTAGTGGAACCGGCTTTTATTACTTAATGGGAGATGCGGCTAGAATTCATTCAGCTATGCTTAGCTATGCAAGAGATTTTATGATTGATAAAGATTTTACATATGTAATACCACCTTTTATGATTAGATCTGATGTTGTAACTGGTGTTATGTCTTTTACTGAAATGGAAAATATGATGTATAAAATTGAAGGAGAAGATTTATATTTAGTTGGGACAAGTGAGCACTCAATGATTGGTAAATTTAAAGACCAAATAATAGATGGGGGAGAGCTTCCAATCACATTAACCTCTTACTCACCATGTTTTAGAAAAGAAGTTGGCGCTCACGGAATCGAAGAAAGGGGAATATACAGGGTTCATCAATTTGAAAAACAAGAAATGGTTGTTTTGTGTAAAGAAGAAGATCATATGGATTGGTATCATAAAATGTTAAACTATACAGTCGAATTTTTTAGAAGTTTAGATGTTCCCGTTAGAACACTTGAGTGTTGTTCAGGAGATCTTGCTGATTTAAAAGTTAAGTCTGCTGATGTTGAGGCTTGGAGCCCTAGACAACAAAAATACTTTGAAGTCGGATCGTGCTCTACCTTAGGTGATGCTCAAGCTAGAAGATTAGGCATTAGAAGTAAGACAGAGGCTGGAACCAAGTATTTATATACACTAAATAATACTGTACTTGCAACTCCTAGAGGATTAATCGCATTTTTAGAAAATAATGTAAATGAAGACGGTAGTATAAATATTCCTAAAGTATTAAGACCATATATGGGCGGGAAAGATCTGATTTAATTAAAGATAATTTGTTAAACAAGCAGTCAAAGTAGAAAATCTATTACATTTTAATGGATTGATTGGAGGTAATATTATAGATAATATAAAGTTAATAATATTAGGTGGAAACACTTCTAATAATTCTGAATGGATTCGAAAAATAAAAAAAACTTTTGGTAAAGATTATGATGCAAAAGAAGTTTATTATGACCATTGGAATACTGGGGATAAGATAAATTTTAATGCAGAATTGAAAAAAAATCAAGCAATTAATCGGTGGTAAAGACTGTTACATTATTTCAAAATCAATTGGATCAATACTAACATTAATTGGAATAGAAAAAGAAATTATCAATCCAAAAAAAGTTATAATATTAGGACTGCCATTAAAATATTTAGAAAAAAACAATATAGATATTAAACCATTAATAGAAAATGTAATTAATAAAACAGAAGTAGCAGTAATCCAACAGAAGAATGATCCAATAGGTAAATATGAGGATGTTGTTCAAAAATTACCAAATAACATTAAAGTATTTGAAATTCCAGGCAATTATCATGTTTATGCTAATTTGAATATTATAAAACCGTTGGTAGATGATTTTTTTAAATAGCAAGAAATTAGTTTAAATAATATTAAAAAACGATTGTTAATAAAGTAATTATATTATTTAAAAATTAAGCTTGAAGATCATATAATCAAATAAAAACCTTTATAAGCTAAAGGTTTTATCTGTTTCTAAATTAGTATTAGGTTCTTCTTTAAAATATAGTTGCTGATATAGCTGAACCATAAAATCAAGTTCTCTTTTTGAAAGCTTTTCAAAAAGAGTAGTTAACGATTGCTCATCATATTCTTCAATACATCTTAAGTATTCATCTATATTAGCTTTATCAACAATAATCGGTGCTGCGTGAGCACGGCATAAATTATAATTAATCAAAATACTTGCTGTTCTTTTATTACCGTCTTCAAAAGGCTGAATTCTGATGAAATTAATTGCAAATTTAGCTTCTCTTTCAAAAGGTGGTAAGTCAGTCCAAACATTATAATAATTATCTAAAAGACACATAATTTTATTTGAAATTTGCTTAGGAACAGGTGGAATAAAATTAAGACCTGATAATACTTCAACTCTGCGATATCCTTCACTTAAAAATGTTCCTCGGTTAATTATAGAATTTATTTTTTGCATCATAGATGGGTATATTTTGACATCACAGTCTTGATTCTCAAAAATATGTAAAAGAGCATCTTTAAAATTCATAATAGGCAGAGCTGTATCAGGTAAAGATAAATCAGCCTCCTTAGATTCTAAAGATATACTTGCATAAGCTGTTCTTATTGCAAGTAAATTGATATATTCATGATAGTATTTGTCTTTTTCTTTAAATTCAATAAACATAAAATCACCTAAATTAAATATATCATATTATTAAGAAAAAGCAGAGTGTAATATAGTTTTCTGTGACTATTAAGTGAAAATGTTACATATAACCATGTTTAATTTTAAGTGAAAATGTTACATATAAAAATTGATAAAAAAATCAATTTTTATTTTTGCGATTTTAAGTGAAAATGTTACATTTTTG
>JAQVWT010000015.1 GCA_028709545.1 Bacilli bacterium | reverse complement strand
TTTAATGTATTACCTACATTATAATTTTTCTAATGTATAAATATTTTTTGAAAAAAACGAGGTACAATTGTTAATCAAATTGTACCTCGTTTTTACTTTACGTTAACTTTTTAAGCGATTGCCCTAAAACGTTAGGTAGTGTTTCCAAAGTTGGGAGATTATATAAGGGTATTTTTACAAAAAAATGGCTAATACCCATCAAATGCTTTATAATTGATTTAGACAATAATTAGAAAGCAGGTACTAGCCATATGAATATTCTACCACTAATCGAACATTTTACCAATACATTTAATGAAAGTTTTAATTGTTCTTTAAACCCATTTGATATTGAACGAAAAATAAAAGATATCGGAGATTCTTTTACTATCAAACTTTATGAGGAATTTTTAAGTTATTTAGATTTAAGATTCAAGAACTCTGAAGAAAGAAAAAAACAACTTAATGTAAAAGAAACATCTAAGAAAACTCTTATTACAACAATCGGAATTATTAAGTTTAATTCAACTTCTTACTACTCTAAAGATAAAAATGAAAGATATGTATTTATGAGAGAAGTTCTTGCTTTAAAACCATACCAAAGAGTATCAAATGAAGGAGAATTTAATATAGTTAAAGAAGTTATGAACTCTAATATGAGTGAAGCAGGAAAAAAGGCTTTAAGAGGTGTTACTTTAAGTAGAAGTGCCATTTCCAAGAGAATGGCAAAATTAGACGGTTCTATAAAAGAAGATATTAAACGAACTGAAAATCAACCAGATGTATTGTATATTGAAATGGATGAGATTCACGCTAATCTTCAAAAAGGTGGAAATAGAATTTGTCCTTGTGCTATTGTTCACGAAGGACATAAAGAAGATTTTGTTAAAAGGAAAGAATTAAAAAATCCAAAACACTTCGCTTCGGCAAAGCTATCCTATGAAGAACTTTGGGAAGTTATATATGATTATGTAGATAAAAAGTATGATATATCTAAATTTAAAGCGATATTTGTTTCTGGAGACGGTGCTAATGGAATAAAGAATTATACAAATTGTTTTCCAGAAGCTAAGTATGTTTATGACAAATTTCATTATAAAAAAGATTTAAGATATTTATTTAAAAATAATGATGAATTGATATCACTTGCAGATAGTTTCTTAAGAAGAAATATGATTAATGAGTTTAATCTTTTAATTGATAAACAAATAAAATTATATAAAAAATCAGAAGATTATATAATTAAAACGGCAAAGAAATTGATTAAAAATACAGAAGGAATAAAGCACCAAAACCATGAATTATATAAATGTCCCTGCTCTATGGAGGGTCAAGTATCTAATAAATATGCTAGGTACATTACCTCTTCTCCCTTTGGCTTTTCACTTAATGGATTAAATAATAAAATAAAACTTTTAGTTTATAAAGCAAATAAAGTAGATTTAAAAATAGAAGATCATTATAATTTAAAAAACGAACCTGATGAATATATTAATATAGTGAAAAAAATAAATGAACTTGTAAATATTAAATATGATCATAAATTATCAAAGAACCTCTCAGCAGAATATAAAATTAGTACGAGCACTCCTAAATTAGATACCCCAGCTGGTAAAGACTTTTTAAAAAAATTGACTAGTATTAAAAAAGATATTCGAATATAACGACTTAAATTAATACGTAACATTTTCACTTAATAATCACAAAAAAGTACAAAGAAAAAAATAGACCGTTGACAATCTATTAATAATAAATTAATATTATGTTAATTAATAAAGTGATTTGATATAAATCTCCCAACTTATTCTACACTATCAAAACGTTAGTAATGGGTACTAACGTTTTAATGTTGATTCAACATTTTCTAAATAAATTTTATCTGAAAAGCTATCGCGTTTTTCGCGCTTTATTTCTGCTTCTTTAAGTATTTCTTCTAAAGTTATATTTTTAGATGAGCTCAAAGCAAGTATTACTCCAATAACATCGGCAAGTTCTTCTAATAGTTCTTTGTCTGTTTTTGCGATTACTGCTTCTTTGATGAAGTGATATTTCTATCACTCATTTCACCTGTTAGTCTTCTTCAATATCAACATGTAAATTAATATCTTCTTCTGTTGGTAAACATTCTATCATTTCCTTTGGTAGAAGCTTTGTTACTTCATAATTCGACATGCCTATTGGAGCGTTAATTTTATCTAAAGCCCATTCAAC
Source organism: Bacilli bacterium (assembly GCA_028709545.1). GTDB lineage: Bacteria > Bacillota_I > Bacilli_A > RF39 > UBA660 > DUUS01. The sequence goes on along the minus strand of JAQVWT010000015.1, from coordinate 22,600 downwards.
AGATATTTTATTTTTCTCTTTACATAATAAAAGTCCTATTGTTGGATTATCAGTATCTTTCTTTTTTGTTTTGTCAATAGCAGACATATAAAAAGCTAATTGGCCTGTATATTCTGGTTTAAAACTTTTTGATTTAAGTTCTACAACAATATAGCAGTTTAGATCAACGTGATAGAAAAGCATATCAATAAAATAATCGTTTTCTCCATCAGTTATTTTGTATTGATTGCCTAAAAAGCTAAAACCTTTACCTAACTCTAGTAAAGTATCTTTAATTCTTTCTACTAAAGCTTTTTCTAGTTCTGTTTCAACATACTTTTCTTTTAATAATGGCAAGTTAAAAATATAAGGGTCATTCTGCAGGTCATTAGCCAAGTCACTTTGAGGATTAATTAAAGTGTTTTCAAAGTTGTTTGATTTATCACTAGGGGATTGACGTTCATATAATTCCATGTCAATTTGATGTTCTAAGACTACAACTGACTAATTACCATTTATTGCTTCGTTACGATACCATTCTCTTTTTTCTTTATCTTTAATTTTATCTATTAGAGTCATGTTCTGTGACCATGGCAATTTTGCCAATGCCATTGGCAAAATTGCTTCATCCTTATATTCTAAATAAAATTTCTTCATTCTTCCAAGATTTCTTGCTGAAAAACCTTTAATATTAGGGAAATCTAATTTAAGCTCTCTTTCTAAATTTTCAATAAATTTATTCCCCCAATTAGAGTTTTCATAAATAACTTTGCCAATTTTAAAATACAAATTAATTAATCTTACATTTGCATCACTCATAATTAATACTTGAGTTTGACTAATTTCTTGTTTAATATTCAAAACCAGTTCTTTAAAATCTTTTTCTAACATAGGCTCCTCCTTTCGAAATATTTTTTTTCTGCAAACATTTTGGCTTTTTTAACATTTTATCTCTTGTCCTAAATGCTCTCAAGCCCTTCTATTTACGCTATTTCCCACAGCATTGTTTATATTTTTTGCCACTTTTGCAAGGACATGGATCGTTTCGTCCAATTTTAGTTGCTTTTTTTGGTGCACTTTTTAATTTTTCTTTTCCATCATTAGTATGGACTACTTGTTTTGTTTTAGGGGCAGCGTTTTGATTTATTTCCACTTTCATTAAGAACCTAGTTATGTTTGTATCAATAGTATCTAGCATTTGATCAAATATTTGGTATCCTTCAAGAGCGTATGCTTGAAGAGGATTAGTTTGTCCATATCCTCTTAAGCCAATTCCTTCTCTTAAGTGTTCCATTGAGCTTATATGGTTAACCCAAGCCTCATCTATTACTCTAATAGAAATGTATTTTTCGAAATCTCTACTTATTTCTTTAGGAACATTTTTTAATTTTTCTTGATAATCTTCAATTAATTTATCATAAATATATTTAATAAGTTCTTCTTCTTTTAAGTTATTTATTTCATTAATTTTTATTTTATTGTTTTTTAATAAATTATTATTAAAATAATCGGTTATCTTTTGATAATCTTCTTCGGTAAATATGTTGTTTTGAGGAATAACGCTTTCAATATAACCTCTTATAAAGTCATTTATAATTAAATAAATAATCTCTTCGGTATCATCTGCATCAAGTAATTGATTTCTTCTTTCATAAATTATCTTTCTTTGTTCACTGACAATGTTATCATAATCAAGTAAGTTTTTACGGGCATCATAGTTATTTCCTTCAACTTTTTTTTGAGCACTTTCAATACTTTTGGAAAACATTTTTGATCTAAGGGGTTGAGTTTCGTCATAACCAATACTTTGTATCATTGTTTTTACTCGATCAGTTCCAAATCTTCTCATTAAATCATCTTCAAATGATATAAAGAATTGTGAATAACCTGGATCACCTTGACGGCCTGCTCGACCACGAAGCTGATTATCAATTCTGCGTGATTCATGTCTTTCGGTTCCTATTACACATAATCCGCCTAAATCTTTGACTCCAACACCTAATTTAATATCAGTTCCACGCCCTGCCATATTAGTTGCAATTGTTATCGAGTACTTCTCTCCTGCCTTTTCGATAATTTCTGCCTCACGCGCATGATTTTTTGCGTTTAATACTTCATGTTTTAATTTTGCTTTTGTTAAAAGTGATGATAAATGTTCATTTGATTCAACTGAAATCGTTCCAACTAAAATTGGCTGTCCAGTTTCATGAATTTCTTTAATAAAAGAAACTATAGCATTATATTTGCCTTTTTCTGTTGCAAACATTAAGTCATCCATATCCTGGCGAGTACAAGGTTTATTAGTAGGGATCTCAATAACATACATATTATAAATATCTCTAAATTCTTCTTCTTCGGTTTTAGCCGTACCAGTCATACCTGCAAGTTTGTTATACATTCTAAATAAGTTTTGAAAAGTAATAGTTGCCATCGTTTTAGTTTCTTCATTAATTTTAACATTTTCTTTAGCTTCTATTGCTTGATGTAATCCTTCACTAAATTGTCTACCATGCATTAGCCTTCCAGTAAACTGATCAACAATAATAATTTGGCTTTCTTCAATAACATAATCAACATCATTTTTCATACCATAGTTTGCTTTAAGGGCTTGATTAATATGATGAACAAGTGCCGTATTATCAGCATCATATAAGTTGTTTAGTTTAAAATAAGACTCTAATTTATGACTTCCTGCCTCAGTAAGCATTACTGACTTTATTTTTTCATCTATTTTATAATCTTCTTCATTTTTAAGTTTCTTAACGGCTTTATCTGAATCTTGATATAGATTTGCGGCATTCATTTTTCCACCAGAAATAATAAGCGGAGTTCTTGCCTCATCAATTAATACTGAGTCAACCTCATCAATTATTACATAATTAAGTGGTCTTTGAACTCGGTCATCTTTTTTAGCAACCATATTATCTCTTAAGTAATCAAAACCAATTTCATTATTGGTTGAATATGTAATATCACAGTTATAAACATCTTGTTTTTCAGCTGGGGTAAGTTCTCTTAAGTTAACTCCTACTGACACTCCTAAAAATTTATAAATCGGTCCCATCCACTCAGCGTTACGGGCAGTTAGATACTCATTTACAGTAACAACATGAACACCTTTTCCAGAAAGGCCATTTAAATAAGCTGGTAGTACTGTTGTAATAGTTTTACCTTCACCAGTTTTCATTTCCGCAATATTACCATAATGAATGGCCATTCCACCAATTAATTGAACCCGATAAGGCTTCTCACCTATTTGCCGATAACAAACTTCTCTTGCCGTTGCAAAAGCTTCCACTAAAATATCATCTAGGGTCTCGCCACTAGCAAGTCTTTCTTTAAAAACAGCAGTCTTACTGGCTAAGTCATGATCACTTTTCTTAGAATATTCTTCTTCTAAAGCCTCTATTTTATCTGCCAGTTTATTAAATCTTCTTAATTCTTTATATTCTGTATCAACAAGTTTTTTTAAAAAACTCATGATAATCACCTCGCTTCAAATATTATATCACGGATATTTATTCTTGTTAATATAATAAAAAGGACTTTAGTCCTTAATAAGTATTTATAATTCCGTATTGACCATCTTTTCTTTTATAAATAACTGAAAAACATTCCTCGCTTATATTTTTAAATATAAAGAAGTCATGATTTAAAAGTTCCATCTGAAGAATTGCTTCTTCTTCATCCATTGGTTTTGACTCAATTCTTTTTCTTTTTACAACTTTACTTAAATTTTCTTTATAATCATCTTCTTCATTATCAAATATAAAATCTATAATCTTTGGTTCTTTTTTATAGCGATCATTTAATCTTGTTTTATGTTTTCTAAATTGTCCTTCTAATTTATCAACTACTAAATCAATTGCTGCATATAAATCTGCATGTGTTTCTTCTGCTCTTAAAGTAAATTTTTGAACCGGAACTGTTGCTTCAATCGTTTGCTCATTATTTTTTATTCTAATCATTACTTTTGCTTCTATTTCTTCTGGAGCATCAAAATATTTATCAAGTTTTGAAATTTTTTCTTCAATGTACACTTTAATTGACCCTGTAATCTTAACTTTATCTCCATGAATTCTTACTTTCATCTATATCATCTCCTATAAAAATTATAGCATATGAAAAAGAAAAAAACTACAAAATTGTAGTCATTTTTACAGCATATACATCCACCGCTTGCAAGCCTTTTGTAGTTTCAATTAAATTAAAATCAACAAGCTCGCCCTCTTTAAGAGTTTTGTAACCTTCTTTGATGATTGCAGAGTAGTGAACAAAAATATCTTCTAGGTCTTCATATTCAATAAAACCGTAGCCTTTCTCATTATTAAACCATTTCACTTTACCTCTCATGCAAAACACCTTCCCTTCTAACAAATTTTTACATCTTACCGCTATCACAAAATAATTTGAGTTTTTAAAATGTGGATTGTATTTAGTGACAAAGCAAGTATAACAACAAATTTTTAAAAATTGTGTCAAAAAAGGTCTAAAAGTTATTGTTTATGTTCAAAAAGGATGTTCTGTCACTGTATAGTGAGAAGAAAGTGTTTTAGAAGACATAATATGACATTTAGTACATAAAACAAGAACTATTTTATATTCATGCTATCATTAAAAAGTAAAGGTGAGGAAACGTGAAGAATTTAGTAGTAAACAAAGCCATGAGTCTAATAATTAAGGAAAACAAATATGATGACGTTAAGTTACAAGAAATAAAATATGGTCTGGAGGCAGTTTATTTAAATGTTAGTAAACTAACTATATTTTTTATAATTAATGCTTTTCTAGGAACTTTTAAAGAAGGGATATTGTTTTTATTATTTTATGTTCCTCTTAGAAGTTTTAGTTATGGATTCCATGCAAAATCTAGTTTAGTTTGCTGGCTATTATCAGGATTTTCATTTGTTGTTTTTCCTTATATTTCAACTATAATTAGTATTAATATTTATTTTAAATTAGGGATTATACTATTTTCGCTACTTATTTATTATCTTTATAGTCCTGCAGATACATCAGCAAGACCAATTATTAATAAAAGAAGAAGACTAATATTAAAAACATTAACTTTAGTTATCGCAATAATATATTCAGGAATTATTATTTTAAACAATGGCTATATAGTGAATATAATAAGTTTTGCATTATTATATCAAGCAATTTTAATTACCCCGTTATTTTATAAAATTTTTAATTTACAGTACAATAACTATTTAAATTATGGTTTAAATTAAATATATATTTAAACACTTTTGAAAGGAGTTGAAATCATGGCCGAAATTCTAGCATTTTTAGGGAAAGCTGTTAGTGGCACTTTTGCATCATATTTTTGGTTAAGCGAAGAACCCGAATGCCCAAAATCATTAATTAAGTAAATATGCTTAAATAAAAGAATAGATATAATTTCTATTCTTTTGTTTTTTTCATTATACTAATCTCAGTTTTAAATAAATTATTTATTATTGATGTTTTTATCTTAATTTCTTTATTTAAGAATTTAGTATAGTTTAGACCAAGTCCTCGATTAGGTCCTTTTGTACTATAATTTTTATTACTTATATTATTTAAATCAATTTGATTATTAAATGTATTTAAAATAACAAAATATACCTTATTATTTTTACTAGTAATATTAAAATAAATTACTTTATTATCAGATAAGTCTGCTGCTTCAATCGCATTATCTAATGTTATACAAATTATCTCAAATAAATCTATATATATTTTTTTACTAAATATTTCAAAATTTTGCTGTTTATGACATAATTCATTATCAGTATAAAATAATATATTCTTCTTTCTGGCAATATTTGACTTAAAATATATTAATCCTTGTAAACCTTCTGGTATATTAGATATATCAGTTATATACTTTGTTTTTCCATCATATTTTTTTACTTTTTCTTTGATTACTTTTTGAACTTTTTCGTCACACACACTACTAATAAAAACAAAATCATTTAGAAGATTATGACGAAGAATTCGATAATCTTCAAGAGCACTATTATATAATTGTTGCCTCTCAATTAAACATACATTTTTTAATTTTAACAAATCATTATTATGAACCTCTTTAAGATAACAACAAATAATAACTACATATATAAGAATTATTATTAAACCAAAAATATATACTTGAATATTTAAATAATTAACAACATACATTGAATAAAGAGCCCCTGTTAGAAAGAAAAAAAACATGATTAAAATATATATAACTTTCTTTTTATTTAATAGCTCTAAGGTTTTATTATAAACATATTTAAAAACGAAATTTTTAGTAATAAAATAATATGTCCAAAAAAAGATTAATGAGAATAGATCTTTAACCGGTAATAAACGATTCATTGTCTTTAAATCTTTCACTACTAAAGCAAGCATAATTGATATTGCAAATTCAATTATTATTGATAATAAGCTAATAAAGATACTTGATAATACAATCTTAGAATTTATTTTTTTTTCTAATGTTAAAAAGAACAATATAATAATTATAATAGAACTCGGAATTTTTAAAAATGAAACATTATAAAAGTTATTAGATATCATTATTAATGAATAAATCAATATTATAAATATATTCTTATTATTAATAATAAGATTTGATTCGGTAAAATAGTTATAAGAATATAACGTAACATAAAAACCAAATATTGTTGTTAAAAATCCAGGAATATTAGAATAATCCATTGCTTATATTTCCCTTAAAACTTTTAGAGCATAAATCTACCTTTTCCCCAGTATCAAGCTCAAAATACCCTTTTGACCAATTAAATATATTTACCCTATCAACGTTTACAATACACGCTCGATGTATTTGTTTAAATCTTTCATCAAGCTCTTTAGATATTTCTAAAATAGATTTATTAAGTAAAAATTTATTGTTTGATGTTTTAATAACTAATTTTCTTTCTATAGTATCTCGATAAATATAAGTTATATCTTTATAGTATATTTGTACATCAATTTTATTATTTGAATAATAAAATTTTCCATAATCTGCTTTTTTTGAAATAATTTTTAAAAGATTATCTTCAAGTCTGCTTTCTAAAGAAACAAATTTTTCAATAAAAGCAAAAATATTAAAAAGATTGCGATAAACAGTTTCAAAAAGTTTATCATGACTAGTAATAAATATTATTTCACTATCCCAATCTATATTTCTAATTTCTTTAGCAATCTCTAATCCTGACGGTCCTTTACCTAAATCAATATCTAAAATATAAATTTTATGGATTGAGCAGTCTTTTATAGTATTAGATAGCTCTGATGAATATTTGGAGTATTTTTCAATGCGATAATCATTTTCTGTTTTAAATATTGTTTTATCGATTACCTTACAAATTATTTCTTGAAATTCAGGGCTGTCTTCAACTATAACAAATTTAAGCATATTACCACCTTTAGCTAGCACCCCTATATTTCAATTAAATTATACATCAAAAAAGATTAAAATAAAGAACATTTTAATCTTTTTTAGCCCTTTTTATTAGGTTTCGTATTTTTTATTATTATTTTTCTCATTATAAATAAGAAAAAGCAAATTATTATGATAAATATTATGTTTTTTATTAATATAAGATTTTTTATATTATTAGAATATTGGTTATTTAAGAGGTTTATTTGGTCACTATTGTCATTACTTGCATAATCTCTAAAAAACTTTTGAACATTAGTTAACCATTTTCTCTCAAATTCATATTTTACATTTTCCAATTGAGTTGTATAATTTAATACTAATTTATTTAAATTATTTGGTATTTTATATAATGATGGTAAGTCAGATGGAGTTTCTTGATTACCATTTATGTTTTCATAAAGACTAGCAATATTATATAATAAATCCTCCTGGTTTGATCTTGCCATGAATTCTATTCCATAGGGAAGGCCATCATTATCAAAACCAAGTGGTAAAGTTATTGCCGGATAATTTATTGTTGATGAGGCGTGAGCTGATAAATTTTGAGTTCTTGAATAATTACTGCTTTTTAACAATTTATTTTTTGTTGTTGGATACATAATTAAATCAATTTTATTTTCGTCCATGATTTTGTTAATATATTCTCTATATTCTTGTTTTAAGATGTTTTTTTCAGCAAGCCTTGATTCATTACTATCACATGATTCTACATAGATACTCAAATTTGTTATTTTATTAATTGATGTTGATAAATCATAAAAGTCTTTAATAGTTGAAGAGGTGTTTTTTATATATGAATTAAAGCTATCACAAAATAAATATCCGCTTAAAGAATTATTAAACCAGTAATCTGTTTGATAATTGTAATAATCATCAATATATACGATGGTAATATTATTATCTTCTAATTTTTTTATGGCTGTTTCCATTAAAACTTGTATTTCGGAATATATCAGCTTATTTTCAGGTAAGTTGTTTTTATTATCTCCTTTTAAAAAATCAGTTGGGATTCCAATTCTTAGTTTTTTTAAGTCACTTATTTTATATTCTTTATTATTTTGATTAATAATATTCATGATTGTTATTGAGTCAGACACTGTTTTTGTTAGCGGGCCAATTGTATCTCTTATTGGATCATACGGCAAAACTCCAACACTGCTTATTACACCAGTTGTTGGTCTTATCCCAATTAAATTAGACGCTGCGGCTGGAAGTCTAACTGAGGAGTTAGCATCGGTACCAAGTGCTGTCGCTGCAAAAGTAGCAGCTACTGATACAGCCGAGCCTCCACTTGAACCATAAGCTGAATATTCCAAATCATAAGCATTTTTTACGGTCCCATAGCCACTTCTAGAAGATGAGGCCTCAAAGGCAAACTCGCTCATATTAGCTTTAGCAAGAATAATAGCACCAGCATCAATTAACTTTTGAACTGCTTCGGCATTTTTTTTAGGATAATTATCACTTAGTGCTTTAGAACCGGCAGTCGTTGGCATCCCAAAAACATCAATATTGTCTTTAACAATAATCGGGATTCCATGAAGAGTTGATCTAACATTACCAGCACTTCTTTCCTCATCAAGTTTTTTTGCCTCATCTAATGCTCTTTCATTTATAGTAATTATTGCCTTATAATCTTTATCGTAGGCATCAATTCTATCTAAATAAAGCTGAGTAAGTTCATAGCTAGTAATAATATTTAAGTTAAGAGCCTTTTGTAAATCACTAATATTCATCTTGGTAATATCTACCGCGGCTTTATTATACGCCAAAGTATTTAGTGGTAATATTAAAAGAGATATTAGTAAAACTATTATCTTTTTAATATTCATTTTTAACTTCTTTCTTTAATTCTTTTTCTTTTAAAGATGCTCTTTTGTCATAGAGATGTTTTCCTTTACAAACTCCGATAAGAAGTTTAGCTTTACCATTTTTAATATAAAGTTTTAAAGGAATAATTGTATATCCTTCTTTTTCAATATCATTTTCTAATCTTTTTATTTCTTGTTTATGAAGAAGCAGTTTTCTGGTTCTTCGTTCTTCATGATTAAAACGATTTCCTTCTTCATATTTAGCAATATACATATTAATAACAAAAGCTTCATTTTGCTTAATTTTGACATATGAATCTTTAATGTCAACACTACCTTTACGAATTGATTTTATTTCTGTTCCTTTTAAAACTAGACCTGCTTCAATTTCTTTTTCTACAAAATAATCAAAATAAGCTCTTTTATTCTTTATTTCCATTTTTAGCCTCATTATAAATTTCAAAGTCAATTGTTCTAGCTTCTTTACTAGCCCCAATTACTTTAATTGTGATTTTTGATCCTAACCGATAAGTATTTTTAGAATTCTGACCAACTAAAGCCATTAACTCAGGAATATAATTATAGTAATCATCTTTTAATGAATTAATATGAACAAGTCCTTCAACTAAATTATCTAGCTCTACAAATATCCCGAAATTAGTAACACCTGATATAATACCTGAATGTACCTCACCAATATGATTTTCCATATATTCAGCCATTTTCATATCATCAACTTCTCGCTCTGCTTCAACCGACTTTTGTTCCTTATCTGAGGTATGAATGCCAATTTCCGGAAGAATCTTTTCCCATTTGTTTATTGTTTCATTATTAATACTTGCATCAAATAAATATTCTCTTAATAATCTATGGACAATTAAATCAGGATACCTTCTTATCGGGCTTGTAAAATGAGTATAACAATTACTACCTAGTCCAAAATGACCGATATTATCTGGAGAATAAACTGCCTTTTGCATGCTTCTTAAAAATAGTGATGATAAAATACTATATTCTGGTTTATCAGATAACTGACTTAGGATCTTTTGCATCGATTTGGGATTTATATCTTTGAATTTGCCGATAATTTTATAACCCATTAAACTAACTAAAGAAAGAAAGCTTTCAATTTTTTCTTGTTTAGGGTTTCCATGAATTCGATAAATAAATGGTAAATCTAAATTGGAAATATGAGTTGCTACTGTTTCGTTTGAGGCAATCATAAAATCTTCAATAAGTTTTTCTCCGTCTTCACGAATTCTTTTTTCAACCCCTATGCATTTTCCATCCTCATCAATAATAAGTTTTGCCTCGTCTATCTCAAAATCAATATAACCTCTATTTACTTTTTGTTTTCGCAAAAATTTAGCAAGGTTGTTCATTTCTTTTAAAGTTTTAATATATTTATCATAGCCAGGTACATTAATATCTCTTACTAAAATATCATTTACTTCATGATAAGTCATTTTTTTTGCAGACTTTATATAAGAGGGAAAGATATCATAACTAGTAAGATTTCCATTTTGATCAAATTTCATAATGCAAGATATAGCTAGTCTAACAACCCCTGGATTAAGCGAGCAAATACCATTTGATAATTTATGAGGAAGCATTGGAATTACTGAATCAGCTAAATAAGAGCTAGTGCCTCTTGCGTGTGCATCTTTATCAAGTGGCGAGTCTTTTTTAACATAGTAGCTTACATCGGCAATGTGAACACCTAAGGTATAGATATTATCTTGATAATTGAAACTTAAAGCATCATCTATATCTTTAGTATCAGATCCATCTATCGTAAAAATTACTTCATTAGTTAAATCTTTACGACCAATCAAATCTATTTCTGAAACTTCTCCGGGAATATTTTCTATTTGTTCTAAAGTTTCACTACTAAATTCATCGAATATATCATGTTTATAAGCAACTGTCTTAATATCAACACCTGGATCATTAAGATGTCCAATAATTTTTACAACTTTACCATAATATTTATTATTACCCAAAGTTTTAACCGTATTTACAAGTACTTTTGTCCCCTCTACACAGTTTTTAGTGCTTTCTAAATCAAGTTCTATCATAAGTGCTTTTTTTTCATCATCAAGTTTTAAATAAGGCATATTTTTCTTATAATATATTGTCCCAATTAAATTTTTAGTATTTCGTTCTAATATTTTAATTATTTTACCTTCAAAATCATTACGATAAAAAAAGGTTTCTGCTAAAACTATATCTCCATTAGTTGCACCATTTAAATTATTAAAGTTAATATATAAATCTTCTCCATCTAAAATTAAAAATCCATTACCTCTTTTATTAATACTTAATTTTCCAACTCTTAAATTAGTGCAATTCTCATAAAGCATATATTTATTTTTTTTGGTTTTAAAAATAAGATGTTCACGCTCTAATTTGTCTAAAATTTCGCTTAGTTTATTTAATTCATCTGCTGTTTCCAAATTAAGAAAATCATTAATATTAATGATATCTTGAGCATCTTTTTTTAACTTTAAAAATTTTATTATTTCTTCTTTCATTTCTCTCTTGCTCCTACGTATAAGTATAACATAAACTTTATTTACAAAGAAAAAAAAGTACCAATCTTGGCACTATATTTAACTTATATATAATATAAACGATAATATAAAGAAGGATAAACCTAAGATTAAAGTAATACGACTAATCAAAAGTTCTGATCCTCTTTCTTTTTGACTTTGAAATAACTCTGTATTTCCCCCAGTAATAATCTGGCTTGCATCTGATGCTTTACCACTTTGTAATAAGACGATCGCGATTAGCATCACAGATATTATTAATAATGCTGTTTCCATTTATTTCACCCAATTTCTTTAATAATTTAACATATTATTGACAATAATTCAAGAAGCTTCTTGAAGATAATCAACTATTTCAATAAAATTATTACTATTTGATGATTTAACTATTATTATATCTTCTGGCTTAATTAAATTTTTTAAAAATGTTTTTGATTCTTTTTTAGTATTAAAGTGTTTGATTTTTGATTCATTCATTCCAAGTTTTGCCTCGCTACTTATATATTTAGCGTTATCACCAATCGTTATTAAAAAGTCAACTGGATGTTTTGATATATATTTGCCTACTTCTTCGTGTAGTTTTTTTGCATCATCACCAAGTTCATTCATGTTTCCTAAAATAGCTATTTTTCGTTTTCCGGTTTGAGTTTGTAAATATTCTAAGGAGTTAATCATTGATGCTGTACTTGCGTTGTAGGCATCATTTATAATAGTAGCGCCTTTTTTTGTTTTAATTTTTTCTAACCTACCACTGGTTAGCTCATAATTAGATACTGCATTTTGAATATCATTTATCGAAATCCCTAGTTTAATACCTACGGTAATTGCCAGTAAAGAATTAAGTAAAAATCCAGTAGTACCTATTTTATTTTCAAAAATATATGTTTTATTATTAATATTTAATTCAAAGCTTAATGAGGTGATGTTTTTCGCTAAAAATTCTCCTGTTTTTGTCCCACATTTAATAAGATTAACTGAAGGAATATTTATGTTTTTTAAATATTCATTATCACTGTTTACTATTAACAAACCATCTTTTTTTAATCCCGATATAATCTCTAATTTTGCTTTTAATATATTGTCCATACTACCTAGATTACCGATATGAACCGGTAAAATATTTGTAATAACGGCAATATCAGGTTCAGCAATATCAGATAAATATTTTATCTCACCTAAATTATTCATTCCCATTTCAAGTATTATAACTTCTTCGTCTTTTAGTTTTAAAACTGTAAGAGGCATCCCAAGATGATTGTTATAATTTCCATCAGTTGCTAAAGTTTTATATTTTTGACTTACTACTCTTAAAATCATGTCTTTAGTACTTGTTTTACCAACACTCCCAGTAACTGCAATAACCTTAGGCTTAAGCTCTCTTAACTTAGCCATTGCTAGCTTTTTTAAAGCAAGAACTGAATCATCAACAATTATTATAGTTTTATCAGTATCATCTAGATTATTAATATAAGACTCCTCAAGTATTAAGACTGATGCCCCTCTAGAAAATGCATCTTTATAAAAAGAGTTTCCATCAAAATTTTCGCCTTTGATTCCAACGTATATATCTCCATCTTTAATCGTTCTAGTATCTTTTGAAAAATCACCAATTATAATATTTTTATCCCCAGAATATAACTTACCATTACATATTTCTAAAATATTTTGAACTGTCCAGTTCATATAATCATCCTCTCATAAACTCATATTTTTTGAAGTATCTTTCGTATTTCTTAAATCAGCAATTATAAAGTCAACAAGAAGTATTATCTCCTCATGGTAATCATGAATAAAGGCTGGTGAACAGCGCATTTCTTTATCTATAAAGCCTTGTGTTTCATCAAATTCAAAGTTTCTGCCCAAAGCATCATAAAATTTGTTATTGATTTTAAATACTGAATGATAAGGCCCGATTAATATTTCTCCCTCTGGATATAAACATTTTAGTAAATAAGCATAATACCAACATGCTCCTGTTGTAAAGAAACTTTCTGCTTTATGAGATGTTCCTAATAAAAAACCTTGATTATAATACTTGGTATTAAATATCTCATTTATTTCTAAAATATTTTCATATATATTATTTTGCATTTCTATTATTCTCCTCAATTCTTAGAAGTTCATTATATTTACAAACTCGCTCTGACCTACATAATGAACCAGTTTTAATATAACCCAAATCAAGGCCAACTGCTAAGTGGGCTATAAAAGGATCTTCAGTTTCACCACTGCGATGAGAAATAATTGTTTTAAAATTGTTTTCTTTAGCTAATTTTATAGTTTCTAACATCTCAGTTATCGTGCCTATTTGATTCGGTTTAAGTAATATTGCATTGTTATATTTATGAGTAATACCTAATTTCAAATATTTTTTATTAGTGACAAAGTAATCATCACCTACCAACATTATTTTTTCTCCTAATACACGAGTAAGTGTTTTAATTGATTCAATATCATTTTCAGCAAAAGCATCTTCAATACTAATAATTGGATACCTTTGGACTAGGTTTTGATAATAAGTAATTAAACCCTCTTTTGTTGTTTTTTCCTTATTAATCGTATATTTTTCTCCATCGTAGAATTCGGTTGCTGCGCAGTCAAGAGCAATAAATACATCTTTTCCTGGGATATAATTACTAACTTTTATAGCATCTACTATATAATCAAGTGCTTCTTCATTTGTTTTTAAATTGGGTGCAAACCCTCCTTCATCTCCGACTGATGTCGAAAAACCATCTTTCTTTAGTAATTTTTTTAAACTGTGAAATATCTCTGTTCCACATCTTAAGCTTTCTTTAAAGTTATTTTGAGTAGGCACGATCATAAATTCTTGGATTTCAAGACCACTGGTTGCATGAACTCCACCATTAATTATATTCATCATTGGGATCGGTAATGCCCCAGTACCTAAATATTCATGAACTTCTTTGTTTTGTGATTTAGCCAGGGCTTTTAAAATGCAGATAGAAACTGAGAGGATACTATTTGCTCCTAGTTTACTTTTATTTATAGTACCATCTAAATCAATGAGTATTTTATCTATCTTTTCTTGATTTATTTCAATACCTACTAATACATCTTTAATAATTGTGTTTACATTATTTACAGCTTTTATTACCCCTTTACCGTGGTAGCGCATCTGATCATTATCTCTTAACTCAACTGCTTCATTTTCTCCAGTTGATGCCCCGCTTGGGACACTAGCTCGCACCTTTATCCCATTTTGGAGGAATAAATCCGTTTCAATAGTTGGATTTCCTCTTGAATCTAGTATTTCTCTAGCATATATGTCTTTAATTTTCATAATTTCTCCTAATCCTTTAACAAAATTATAAATTAAATGTAAATGTTTAGCAAGTTAAATGTTTTTAATGCTAGTTATGATATAATTATGAAGAGGTGTAACGCGATTGAAAATAGTAGAATTAACAATTCAAAGATTTGATGAATTTGCTAGGAATCATCCCCTTAGAAATTATTGCCAGAGTTCCTTATATGCTAGATATATGGGTGAACAAGGCTATAGTTATGATTATGTAGGTTATGAAGATGATAGTGGTAATTTAGTAGCTGCATCACTTATTCTTTTTAAGAGAATTGGTGGTTTACAAAAATATGCTTATGCTCCTAAAGGTTTTTTAATAGACTATTATAATTTAGATTTATTAACTAAGTTCATTAAAGATATTACTAAAAAATATAAAAAGAAAAAGATTGTGTTTTTAAAAATAAATCCAGAGATTATTATTGGCCAGTTAAAACCTAATAAAAACTTTGCAGGAACTTATAATAAAAACGTAAAAATTATTGATGATTTAAAAGATCTTAATTTTAAGAGAAGAAGAGAAGTAAAATCTCTTGAACTCATTACACCTAGGATTAATCCTTATATTAATTTAAAAAAATATAAGAAAGATAAATTATCTGATGAAGTTAAAAACTATATTGATATTGCTAACAATAGGGGGCTTGAATATGAAATAGCATCTAGTAAAGAAATTGGTATTTTATATAGTTTTATTAAAGATTGCTCTAAGAACTGTTTAAATAGTTATCGAAATTTACTTAATATATTTTCTAAAAATGATATGGCTGAACTAATTCTGATTAAGGTTGATTATAAAAACTTCTTAATTCAAGCTAAAGATGCATATGAAATAGAACTTGAAAATAATAATGAATATAATACTAAAATTCAAGAAGAACCTAATGAAGAAAATTTAAATATTAAGATGGCTTCAGATAAACTATTATTGCAACTTAAAAACAATATTATGGAAGCAACTGAAGGGTTAAAAAAGACTCAAAGTGAATATATTGCTGGGGCTCTTGTTGTTAAATATTTAAATAGAATAACTATTATAGCTAGCGGATATAATGATGATTTTGATAATTTACATCCTAATTATTATTTATATAATACTTTATTTGAAATGTATAAAGATGATTATGATTATATTGATTTAAACGGCTTAGCCGCTGATTTTAGTGCTGACTCGAAGCATTATCATGATAATCAGTTTAAACTAGGGTTTAAACCTGATATTTATGAATTTATTGGTGAATTTGACATTATATTTGACGACACTATTTTTAAAAGATTACAAAGTAGAGATCTAATTGCTAAAGAATTAATCAATTTTAAACACTAAAAAACACTTTGATAAAAAGTGTTTTTTAGTGTTAATAATTTGCATTATGCATTTCCATATGTGCAAGCGGATGCGCGCAGACTGGGCAAAGTTCTAAAGCTTCTTTAGATGTATAAATATGGCCACAGTTTCTACAAATCCAGATAACTTCTTCATCTTTTTTAAAAACTAAATCTTTTTCAATATTATCTAGCAGTTTCATGTATCTTGCTTTATGTTTTTCTTCAACAGCAGCTACTCCGTCAAATAGTTTAGCAATGTCTTCAAAACCTTCTTCGCGTGCTTCTTTTGCAAAGTCAACATACATTGTATTTGCCTCATAATCTTCTCCAGCGATTGCATCCTTTAGATTATCAGTAGTTGTTGGAATCTTACCTCCATGAAGTGCTTTAAACCATAGTTTAGCATGTTCTTTTTCATTATTAGCAGTTTCTTCAAAAATGGCCGAAATTTGTTCATAACCATCTTTTTTAGCTTGAGATGCATAATAATTGTATTTAGTTCTAGCCTCACTTTCTCCAGCAAATGCTGCTAGTAAATTCTTTTCTGTTTTACTTCCTTTTAATTCCATAATTACCTTCTTTCTGTATTTATTATAGTCTTTCTTAACAATTATTTCAAGTATCCTTATTTATTATTTCTATTTCTAAATCTAGGATCAAGTTCTTTTTTACGTAATCTAATTTCCAATGGAGTTATTTCAACATATTCATCACTTTCAATAAATTCAAGTGCTGTTTCTAAAGTAAAAGCATGAGGTGGTGTTAACATAATTGACTCATCACTACTTTTACTTCTCATATTAGTAAGTTCTTTGTTTTTACATGGATTAACATTCAAATCGTTATTACCATTATGAATTCCTACTATCATGCCAATATAAATATCTATAGCAGGCTTGATAATAAGTGATCCTCTTGCTTGAAGATTAAATAGTGAATAACCTAATGATTTACCATTTTCCATACTTATTAAAACACCATTTTTTCTAGTTTGTAAATTTGGAACAACTTTTTGATATTCAAAATAACTTCTAAACATTTCTCCTTCACCCTTAGTTAAATTTATAAAGTTACTGCGATAACCAATTAAGCCTCTAGTTGGAGCAATAAACTCTAAGATAGAGTTATTTCCTTCTTGCTCTATTTTTAATAATGTGGCTTTTCTTTCTTGAAGAGTATTTATTATTGTACTTGAATACTCACTTGGAACGTTTACAATAACAGTTTCAAATGGTTCATATTTTTCTCCATCAATTTCTTTAAATAGTACTTCTGGTTTACTAACACATAATTCATAGCCTTCTCTTCGCATATTTTCTAAAAGAACTGATAAATGAAGCTCACCACGCCCACTGACTTTAAATCCATCACTGTTTGTTAGTTCTTCTACTTCAAGTCCAACATTTATTTCTAGCTCTTTTTCTAGACGTTCTTTAATATGTCGATTAGTTAGGAATTTACCACTTAAACCAGCCAGCGGTCCATTATTAACTAAGAAATTCATGCTAAGAGTTGGCCTAGCAATTTCAATTGGTGGAAGAGGATCGATAACATTGATCGGGCATATCGTATCACCAATTGAAATATGGGGACATCCCGCAATTACAACCATTTCACCAAAAGATGCATCATCTACTTCAATTTTAGAAACTCCTTCATTAATAAATATTTTAGTAATTTTAAAATTTTCTACTGATCCATCATTTTTAATTAGATTAACAGTTTCTCCTTTTTTAATTTTTCCTTTAGTTATTCTTCCACAACCTAGTCTTCCAATATAATCATCATAATCAAGATTAGATATTTGTAATTGTAAATTATCATTTATATTACCTTGATATGGCATGCATCTTTCTAAAATAGTATCTAGTAAAGGATTTAAAGTGTCGCTGTCTTCTGATATTTCATATTTAGCAATACCATTTTTAGCAACTCCATAGATAATCGGAAAATCTAGTTGTTCATCACTTGCGTTAAGCTCACAAAAAAGATCGAAAGTCATATCAACAACCTCAGCAGGTCTTGCATCTGATTTATCAATTTTATTTATAAATAGAACTGGCTTTAAATTATTTTCTAAAGCTTTTTTTAACACAAATTTTGTTTGAGGCATCGGTCCATCTGATGAATCAACAAGTAAAACTACCGTATCAACTGTTTTAATAATTCTTTCAACTTCTGAAGAAAAATCCGCATGTCCGGGTGTATCAACAATATTGATTTTACAATCCTTATATCTAATTGAACAATTTTTTGAATAAATTGTTATTCCTCTTTCTTTTTCTAAATCATTATTATCCATTACAAAGTTATTAATAATATTTTTATTATTTGTTTCATTTTGCTTAAGTAGTGCATCAACTAGAGTGCTTTTACCAGCATCAACATGGGCAACTACAGCAATATTAATTATTTTTTCCATATACATTCTTCTTTCGCGTACGCCTAAGCATACATTATTTTTTATAGTTTTGCAATATTAAAATCAAGTGGTATAATTAAAACGGTGATAAAATTGCTCTTAAAATTTAAAAACTTTATTAAAAAAAATATCAATATTGTATTAACATTTTCTTGTGGAATAATTATTATTTCAGTAATTTATTATTTACAAAATGTAACTCCATTTGGTGGTAAATCATTATTAACGATTGATTTTTTTCACCAATATGGACCAATGCTTGGTGAGCTCTATGACAGGATTAAAGAAGGGCTAAATTTAATATATTCATTTTCAATGGGTATGGGACTTCCTTTTATTAAAAACTTTGCAAATTATTTATCAAGTCCTTTTAATCTAATAATGTTTCTGTTTAGTAGAGACAATCTATTAATGTCATTTTCGATAATTATTGGTCTTAAAGCAGTTTTAGCAAGTACAAATTTAACATACTTTTTTAATAAAAAATTTAATATTAATAAGCTATATTTTATTCCTCTAGGGCTTCTATATGGATTTTGCGCATATTTCACGGCTTATTACTGGAATATAATGTGGCTTGATGGAATGGTTTTCTTACCACTTATTATTTTAGGAATTGAAAAGATTATTAATGATAACAAATATTTTCTTTATATTGTTAGTTTAGCAATAATGTTAGTAGCTAATTATTTTATTGGTTTTATGATCTGCATTTTTTCTTGTATATATTTTATTGGTTATTTATTAACAAAAGGTTATAATATTAAAAAAATGCTTAAGAAATGTTTGGTTTTTGCCGGATCTTCCCTTCTTGCCGGTGGTCTATCTGCGATAATGCTTTTACCTCTTTTTCTAGGCATGAGCGATATCAGTGCTACATCAGATGTATGGCCAACTAGTCAGTATTATGCTTTTACGTTCTGGGAATTTTTAGCTAATCATTTTTCTGGAGTTGGAAGTACCGTTTTTTCTTCAGGAATATCTAATGCCGCTAATATTTCTGTTGGTATTTTAGCTATTCCTTTATTTATACTTTTTATTATTAATCCCAAAATTAAATTAAAAATTAAAGCATTTTATATCGGTTTAGCATTAATCTTTGTATTGAGCTTCTTTTATGCACCACTAGACTTTATTTGGCATGCATTTCATGTTCCTAATGATTTACCTTATAGGTATTCATTTCTATACTCATTTGTTTTAATAATTATATCTGCATACTCTCTTTTTAACCTAAAACATCTTAAAACCAGATATGTAAGTATAGTGTATTTTTTAAATTTAATTTTTATTAGTTTATTATATTTTTATAAATATGAAAACATTACTATCGAAATGATAATCTTAAATTTTATAATTTTAACTTTATTTTTTATGATATATTTAATCGCAAGATATTTTCCAATTATAAAAAAATATGCGGGAGCTTTATTTATTTTAACTATTATGGTCGAACTTATTATAACAGTTAACCATAACTGGAATATTACTCAGATTGCTGATGATTTTTATATTGATTATATTCCAACTACTAATGCCTTAAAATATGTTAATCAGAATAATGAAGAGAAAATGACGCGAATCGAAAGAACTCAGCTTTTGACTTTTAATGATTCTTCTTGGTATAAGTACTATGGACAAACTACATTTAGTTCTATGGCTTATGAAAATATGGCTGTTCTTCAAAACTCGCTTGGAATGCCAGGAAATCATATAAATAGTTATTATTATAAACTAAATACACCGGTTTATGATTTAATGTTCAATATAAAACATTTTATTGGTGATACATGGGATATTAATAGATACTTACTTGTTTACAATGAAAATAATGTTTTGGTTTTTGAAAATAATTATAATGTTGGTTTAATGTTTGGAGTAAATAAAGGCATTAAACAATGGGACTTTGTAGGAAGTGATCCATTAAGAATTCAAAATGATTTCTTAGAAAAAAGTTCTCAAGTTAATAATACTCTATCAAAATTGGAACCTTATAATAAAGAAGTACTATATGACAGAGTTAAAACATTAATTAAATATACTTATAAAAATCCTGGAGATAATATGTACTTTTATATTAATGATCCTGATATTGACTTTATAATTGTTGATGATACTTTATACTACACAAGTGAGAGTATTGATTATTATAAAGAAGCTAATGAAGAAGTTAAAGTTTTTAGTTATAGAGATTTTAAAGAAAAATCTGTTATCAATACTAGAACTGATGATAAAGAATATTCAATATACGTAGGTTATTTAAATTATCGCTCTGATTCCTTTTTAGCTTACACAATCAATCAAGATAATTTCGAAAAGGCTTATAATATTTTAAATAATAATAAAGTAATAATTACTGAATTTAAAGAAAGCTATATCAAGGGGAATACCTACTTAGATGAAGACTTAACTATTTATACATCTATTCCTTATGATAAAGGATGGAAAGTTATAATTAATGACAAAAAAGTAGATACTTTTAAAATCGGAAATAGTTTACTCGCATTTGACGCTATGGCCGGAAAAAACGAAATAGAACTAAAATACCGCCCACCAGGCATTATAGCAGGTGGCGCAATAAGTTCTATCTCTCTAATTATATGTATCGCACTTTCAAGCAAAAAAAAGAAACTTTAATCAAAAAGTTTTTTTACTCATAAATATTTTATCTACATTTTTCTTAGGGAGCATAATTTTAACATTCCGTTCATTTTCAACTGAATATTTTAAAACCGCTCGATCTAATTTTTCACCATCTACACACCAAAGCTTTTTAGGGTAAACTTCAAAATTAACCTCTAATTTATTTGTGCGATAGAATTCAAAACCTGAAACTTTAGTTATATCTGTTGTCAGAAGAACACTAAAGGTTCTTAATATATCTATTCTTTTTTTAAAATTACAAAATAATACTTCAAACTGATTATCATCAAGTTTAATATCGCGATAAAAATTATTTATACCAGCAATCCGATTTGCATTTGATATTAACATAAAAGAATAATATCCGGTTTTTACAACACCATTAACTTTATATGTTATTTTATATAATTTAGTTGGTCTTAAGAAATCTTTAAAACCCTCAATTAAATATGCTATTTTTCCATACTTTTTTTTCAAATCTCTAGGTGTTTCATAGGCAACATTTAAGAACTTACCAAATCCAGCTACATATACAAAAGGTCTTCCATTTATCATGCAGACATCCATGCCTTTTACAACACCATTTAGCAATTCTTTTAAATTTTGTTTCATGTCTTTACCATAACCAAACATTACTCCTACATCGTTAGTTGTGCCTACTGGTATATGGGCTAAAACAAGACGTTTTTTTCTTTCAATATTGCCACTCATTACTTCATTAAAAGTTCCATCTCCTCCCATAGATATAACCAAATCCACTTTATCTAAATGGCTTACTAATTCTTTAGCATGTCCTGCATATTCAGTTCCAATTATCCTTGGTTCATAACCATGTTTAATTAGAATCTTCTTATATTCTTTTATATATTTCGATTTTAATGTATGCCCGCTATTTGGATTATATATAACTGCACATGTCTTTTTTTTCAATTTTATCACCTTACTACTAAATTATACGTTTTTCCAAGTTTCATGTCAAATTTTTATTTAGAGAATCTTTTCGTTTGTCCCTTTTTTTAGCTCACATAACTTTTTTATTAATTGCTTTTTTCCCTATATTTTACATTATATAAAAAAAACTATTCTGATTGGCTAGTTTGTCTTTTTTTAACATCTTAA
>JAQVWT010000056.1 GCA_028709545.1 Bacilli bacterium | reverse complement strand
AGTTCTTGGATTGATATTAATAATTGCTACTAATATACCATCTCGGCTCATTAGTTTACGATCTTTTATAATAACAGATCCAACATCACCAATTCTTGAGCCATCAACATAAACATCTCCGGCGGTAACTTTCTTACCTTGTCTTACACCATCTTTAGTTAGTTCGACGCTATCTCCATTTTCACAAATAAAGATATTTTCTTTAGGAATGCCGCAGTCTTCTGCTAAATCACCATGGGCTTTAAGCATTCGGTACTCACCATGAACTGGCATAAAATACTCAGGATTAATAAGTCTTAGCATCCACTTTAATTCTTCTTGATTAGCATGGCCTGATGTATGAATATCTGATAATTCAGTATTAGTATAAACTCTAACACCTTTTAAATATAATTTATTAATTATTCGGTTAATACTAGCTCGGTTACCAGGTATAGGACTAGATGAAAAGACAACTATGTCATCCGTCATCAGTTCAATTTGTCTGTGGGTACCACCTGCAATTCTTGATAAAGCAGCAAGAGGTTCTCCTTGTGAACCAGTACATAAAATACATATTTCATGCTTCTTTAAATTTTTAGCTTCATTTGCTTCAATAAAAATAGTTTTATCAGTAATTAAATCATTTTTAATGGCAATTTCTTTTGCAGTTTCCATACTTCTTCCAAAAGTAACGATTTTACGATTATTTTTACGACATGTTTCAATAATATGTTTAATACGATAAATGTTAGATGCAAAAGTAGCAAGAATTATTCTCGATGTACTTTTAGCAAAAACATCACCTAGTGCCTCATCAACTGTGCTTTCACTTTGTGAAGAGCCGGGTGTTAAAGCATTAGTACTATCAGATAGTAATAATTTTACGCCTTCTTTGCCAAGCGCTGCCATTTTATGAATGTTAGCCATTGGTCCAATTGGGGTTAAATCAAACTTAAAATCACCAGTGGCAAAGATGATGCCATTTGGCGTTCTAATAACTACTGCATAACTATCAGGTATAGAGTGAGTAGTATTTACAAAGTCAACAGTAAAATATTTAAATTTAATAACACTATCTTTATTATAAATTTCAATATTTTTATAACCAACGCCTCGATCTGCCAGTTTGTTTTTAATAAGATCGCCGCTGATTCTTGGTGAATAAATAATCGGAATATTTAAATTTTGAACTAAAAATGAAATACCACCAATATGATCTTCATGACCATGAGTAATAATTAAAGCTTTAATTTTTTCCTTGTTATTTTTAAGATAAGTTATATCTTGAATAACATAATCTATTCCTAGTAATTCTGATTCTGGAAATAATACTCCAGCATCAATTATGATAATTTCATCATCATGTTCAATGACATACATGTTCTTACCGACTTCACCTAAGCCGCCAAGGGCAATAACAGTTGTCACTTTTTCTTTTTCTTTCATGTTTCCTCCTACGAATGAATATTTTTTAAACTAAAAACAATATATTTTAACATAAAATAATTAGTAAATAATAACTTATTTAAATAGTATTTTGCATCAAAATAAAGAATTAAAAGTTTTCTTGGTATTTGTATTATAGTATATATTATTATATTTGTCAAAATTTACAACAACTTTACTATTATCTAAAAAAAGAAAAGCTAGTTTTGTCGAAACTGTTTAAAAAGTAGTGCTATTCACCTATATTAATTTAAAGGCGGGAAATAATGTTAAAAATAAATATGGAATTTAGAAAAGGAGTTCTCTTTATAAGATTAAAAGGAAGTCTTACTAAAAATACAGTTAAAAGTTTAAATGACTATTTAATCCCCGTTATTATTAAACAAGGTATTAAATATGTAGTCTATAATTTAGGAGCAGTTACAATAATAGATAATTATGGAAAGGAATCATTAGAAAAAGGAATAGAGGCTGCTAAAATTAATCATGGCGATGCTCTTATTTGTAATACTAAACTTATTTTAGATGATAAATTTAAAATAGTAGAAAATGAGTTAGCAGCTCTATCTCTAATAAATATTTAAAATGGAAGAAGAATTAATATTAAAGTATGAAAATTATATATATAAAATAGCAAAGAAGTTTCATAATGTAGAAGTATCAGATTTATTTCAAGCTGGATGTATTGGTTTAATAAAAGCAAGTAGAAGATTTGATGAAACCCTAGGAATAAATTTTATGAGTTTTTCTTACAAATATATATTTGGTGAAATGTATGAACTTATTAATAAAAGTAGAGACATTAAACTAAATAAATACTATTTAAGGATTTTAAAAGATATTAATTCTGCAAAAGAGGAATTAATTCAAAAACTAAATAAAGAACCAACTCTAACGGAAATATGTTTATATGCCGAACTTGATGAGGCGTTAGCACTAGATGTAATAGAAGTAACCGAATCAATTTTAAGCCTTGATTATGAATTTGAAACTTTAAAAGGCGAATCTCAGTTAGTAAACTATATTAAAGTAGAAGATAATCTTGATGAAAAAATACTAGTAAGTGATTCGATAGAAACTTTAGAACCTCTTGAACAATCAGTAATCGATTATCGCTACTTTCACGATTTATCTCAAACCGAAACAGCAAATGTTTTAGGAATTAGTCAGGTTAAAGTATCAAGACTCGAAACTAAAAGTAAAAAAAAGATAAAAGAGTATATTGCTTTATAAAATCACCCATAATATTATTAGGTGATTTTAATTTGAATAAAAATAAATATTTAAAGATTGTTAAAGACTTAACTCCAAAAGAAAAGAGATTAGAAAATTCTGCTCTTGCTTTTCTAATGGGAGGAATACTTGGTTTTATAGCTGAGGCTATAAAATTAATACTAGTTAATAATTGTCATTTAACAATTAGAGATGCAACTACTTGGGTTTTAATGATTTATATTTTACTGGCAAGTATTTTTACAGCTTTAAGTTTTTTTGACCGGTTAGTTATGAAATATAAATGTGGGTTGATTATTCCAATTACTGGTTTTGCCCATTCAATTACTAGTAGTGCCCTTGATTATAAAAGAGATGGACTGATTACTGGAATGGGTGCATCATTTTTTAAACTAGCAGGATCAATTTTACTTTATGGAATAATATCAGCATTTTTCTTTGCAATTATTAAGGTGATTATTTATGTTTAGTTTTAAAGATGTTTACATAACCGATTATTTTACAATAGCTGGACCTTTTGAAAGAAAATCAGGTATTAAAAATTGCAATCTTTATTTAGAAGATGATTACTATGGTGAAAAAACGATGGAACAAGCTGAGGCAAAGATGCAAAAGACGGTTATTAATAATTTAAGAGATGATAAAACAGAGCTTATTGTTGGAGGAGATCTAACTAATCAACTAACAGCTTTTGCCTTATCAACAAGAAGTATAAATATTCCCTCAATGGGAATGTACTCAGCATGTGCAACCTCAGCATCATCACTAATAACTCTATCTGCATTTATCCAAAGTAAATTAATTAAAGAAGGAATATTTATAACTAGTTCTCATAATTTAGCAGCTGAAAAACAGTTTAGATTTCCGGTTGAATATGGGGCTCCAAAACCTTTAAGAAGTACATCAACGGCAACAGCGGCAGTAGGTATTAAACTATCTAAAACACCATCTAAAATAAAAATAGTAAGTGCAACCCTTGGTAAAACAATTGATTCATATATTAAAGATGCTCATAATATGGGAGCAGTAATGGCAATCGGAGCAGTTGATACTTTAATGAAACATTTAACTACTACAAAAACAACTGTAAAAGATTATAACTTAATTCTAACTGGTGATCTTGGTAAAGTAGGAGCTGAGATATTTAAAGAAACTCTAAAGCAAGAACATAATATAAATATTAAGAATCATCTTGATGCAGGTGCAGAATTTTATCCAAATTTTGAATATGCCGGGGCAAGTGGAACTGCAGTGCAATCACTACTTCTTGTAACTAAATATATTCATCAAAAAAAATATAAAAAAATATTATTTTTAGCAACAGGTTCATTACATAGCCCCGTACTTGTTAATCAAAAAAATACAATTCCAACAGTCACTCATGTCCTATATTTGGAGGTGGAAAAATGACACTGATTTATTCTTTTCTATTTTGCGGTTTTATTTGTTTAATTGGACAAATTATTTTAGACAATACCAAACTTACTCCGGGACATATAACAACTATTTTTGTTGTTGTAGGTGCATTCTTAGGTTTATTTAACATTTATGATAAGATAGTTTCTCTAGTAGGAGCTGGGGCAAACATTCCGATAGTATCATTTGGCAATCTACTTTTAAATGGGACTTATACTGGATACTTGGAAAAAGGCGTACTCGGTCTATTTACTGGAATGCTAGGTGCAGTCTCTGCAGGAGTAGTATCAGCGGTAGTATTTGCATTTATTGTAAGTATGTTTTCAAAACCAAAAGATTGATTGAATTCAGTCCTTTTTTGTGTTAAAATTTAATTAGAAAAGGTAGATGAGATATGAAAACGACTGCTAAACAATATAAAATTTATTTAACTATCGGTATAATAGCGTTATTTACAGCTATCTTTAGTGCTACTTATGCAATATTTAGAAAAAGTGCAACGCAAACAAGTAATAATATGATAAGTACTTTAGATTGTATTAATATCTCAATAACAGGTAATACAGATGCTTTATCATTAACTAGTTATCCTATGACTGATACCGAAGGATCTACTCAACTTCCATACCGATTTACTGTCAAAAACGAATGTAGTACATATGTTGAATATCAAATAATAATGTCAGTTGAACAATCTTCAACCATTACAAACAAAGATTATATAAAAATAGATTTAGATGGTTTAAAATCAAATAAAAGAGTACTACTAAGTGAACTTACTGAAGAATCTCAGCCAGCTTTAACTGGTTATAAAAATAACTATACACTCCTTACAAATTCATTTAATGGAGAAAAAAGTCATGTCTATAATTTTAGAATGTGGCTTAATGGAGAAAACGAAAACATCTGGACAGATGAATCAATAAAAAACCAATCCTTATCAGTGAAATTATCAATAATAGGCGTTACTAAAACCGAACCAAGCGTTCTTTTAAATGAGAGAATACTTGCTCAAGGTGGGGGAAGAATGGCAATTGAAGCCAAAGGCACTCCAAGCTTTAATGTAATAAATGGAACTAGTGGACTATATGCAGCCGATGATGAATATGGAACCTCATATTATTATCGAGGAGAAAAAACCGAACTCAATAATAATATAATCTGGGGAGGATTCCAGTGGAAGATAGTCAGAATTAATGGAGACGGTTCAGTAAGACTTGTTTATAATGGCACCGAGGCTCAGTTTAATACAAACGGAACAGTTAATGACACAGGAACAAATACCCAAATAGAAGGAAATCACACTTGGAATACAACAAATCGAAATGATGCTAAATATGTCGGCTATATGTATGGAGGCGCGAATGGAAGCGCATCTTCCCAAAGATTCGGAACAACATCTGTATCAGCTACCTACAATCAAACAGAAACCAATATGAAAACAATACTAGATAATTGGTATAAGATTAACATATTTGATAAAGGCTTAGGATCCCAGGTAGCAGATAATCTATTTTGTAATGACCGCCAACTTCGAAGCGATCCAGGGGTAGGAGGAGAAGCAACAGGCCCCGGGTATGGAAATACAAGTACTACAACCTATTACGCCGCATATCATCGACTATATACTAATAAAGCCCCAACCTTAAAGTGTGGATTACAAAATGATCAATTTACCACCAGTGTAGTTGCAGAAATAGGTAATGGAGCTCTTACTTATCCAGTGGGGTTGTTAACAGCAGATGAAGCATCAATGGCCGGATTATTAGAAGGAACAGATAATACAACCAATTATTTATATACCAATCAGGCTTGGTGGTCGTTTTCGCCAAGCTACATGTACTCGGGTGTGGATGCGAGCGGGTGGTACGTTTATTCGTCTGGTGATCTGGGCAGCGACAGCGTGTACACCGCCAGCGGGGCGCGTCCGTCCGTTTCTCTTATATCA
>JAQVWT010000014.1 GCA_028709545.1 Bacilli bacterium | reverse complement strand
AAATCACATACTCTCTATTATAAGTATAGTGATTTTATAGAAGAAATCAAAGATTTTTGTATATAAGATGTATATTAATCAGATTTTTCATATTATCTATTGACTTCTTTTTAAGCGATTGCCCTACTAACGTTTTCTTAAATTATACTTTTTACAAAAAATAAAGTATAATTAATAATAAAAGGAGAAGACTAAATGCAAAAAGAAATATTGTTAAATAAAATAAACAAAGCCATAGAAAAAACAAACCTAATAGGGAGGTCTCTTTGACCTCCCAGTTAAAAAAACAAGAATTAATGAACTAGAAAAAAAACTTGTTGATCCAACAATTTGGGATAATCCTGATGTTGGTAATCAATTAAATTCAGAACTAATTAATTTAACTAAAGAAGTTGATAATTATGAAAAAGCTTTACATGAATTAAGCGAAAATTTAGAATTAATTAATTTAAGTGATGACCAAGAAATTGTTAATGAGGTAGAAGATAATTTAAATACTATTAACCAAACCATCGAAGAATTAGAACTTTCAACCCTTTTAAATGGAAAATATGATGCAAATAATTGCTATTTAGAAATTCATCCAGGAGCAGGCGGAACCGAAAGTAATGACTGGGCTAGTATGCTACTTAGAATGTATGAACAGTTTTGTAATAAAAATAATTATTCATTTGATATAATAAATTTACAAGATGGAGAAGAAGCTGGAATCAAAAATGCTTTAATTAAAATTACTGGTAAATACCCATATGGATATTTTAAAGGAGAACAAGGTGTTCATAGACTGGTTAGAATTAGCCCTTTTGATTCAGGAGCAAGAAGACACACTTCATTTGTAGCAATATCAATTATACCTGAAATAGAAGATGCAAAACTAGGTTCAATTAAACAAGATGAAATTAGAGTAGATGTCTACAGGAGTAGTGGAAAAGGCGGTCAAGGAGTAAACACTACTGATTCTGCGGTAAGACTTACACATATTCCAACTGGAATTGTTGTTACTTGCCAAAACGAACGTAGTCAAATTCGTAATAAAGAAACAGCAATGAATATCTTAATGAGTAAACTTGCCCAAATCGCCGAAGAACAAAAAACAAAAGAAATAGCAAATCTAAAAATAAACAAAAAAATTGACTTTGGAAGTCAAATTAGAAACTATACTCTAGAACCTTATAAATTAGTTAAAGATGTTAGAACCAATTATGAAACATCAAATACAGACGCAGTTCTAAATGGAGACATTCTTCCCTTTATGGAAGAATATTTAAAACAAAAAAATTAAGAATTTTTCAGTACTGACAAATCAAATAAAATAAGTTATAATCATATTAGAAGATAACAAAGGAGAACCTATGAAAATAAAAGGCTTTAAAATTTCAAGAAGAAGGGCAATTATTTATTTTACATACGCAGTTATGCTAATGCTAACACTTGTTTTAAATGACACCTTCAGTGACTTTACCCATAGCCATGAAGCAGATGTTGCTAATATAAAAGTAGCAGATATGAATTATAACTTAGTTATTAATGGAGCCCAAACAACAACTTTATATGTACCAGCAAATGATGAAACAATAGCAAATATCATAATAAACTCACTTAATACCGTAGATTCTTATTATGAAGTTATCTATGGAATATGTCCTACTGAAGAATGTACTTCTCTAATAGAAACACCACCAAACTTTTATGTAGAATACTCATCAAGAACAACAGATCCAATTACTGAGGTAATAAAAGCTGATGAATATAAACAAGTAAGACTAGGTATTACAAATAATACTAGTACAGGTTATTATCTAAAATTTGGAATAAATGCTGGTTATATTCATAATACCCTAGCCCTTAAAAATCAAATAATAAATGAATATAATGAAGAAGATGTAACGATAGCAGCGATTATAGATGGAGAAATATCAACAACATTTCCTACAACAAGTAATTATGTTGCAAATGTAACATGCACTACGAATGGTGGATCATCAAACGCAACAGGAACTGCAACATGGAATGGAACTAAGTGGCTAGTAGATATAACTGGTGCAGATTCAGGTAAGACTGTTTGTAATGTATATTTTAAGACCACCTTAAACAACCATATAATATCACTAGCTGATAATTCATCAGAAACAGGAGTCTATAATGAAAATGGTTATCGCTATCAAGGATTAGACCCAAATAACTATGTATCATTTAATAACGAGACCTGGAGAATAATCGGCGTCTTTGATGATTATACCCACGGAATAGCAGGAGAAAATTTAGTCAAAATTATAAGAGCAGACTCAATTGGAGATTATGCTTGGGACTCTAATAATATAAATGACTGGAATACATCAAGTTTAAAAGCCTATCTAAATGGCGATTATTATAATAGCTTAAATCCAGTAAGCCAATCACTAATCGAAAATGTTACTTGGAAATTAGGTGGGTATGCGGACTATAATACTACTACTTCATCATTAGCTTATACTGCAGAAAGAGGAACAACTGTTTATAGTGGAAGAGATACAACCGGGACCGGATATATAGGTTTAATGTATCCAAGTGATTATGGATATGCTGTTCTTAATACAAGTTGTTCAAGAGATACAACAACTCTTTATGATTACGATAATGATGGGTGTTATAACCAAAACTGGCTTTATTTAGGTTCTTATGAATGGACAATAACCCCGCGCTCGTCAAGCTCAAACCATGTGTGGAATGTGCTCTATAACGGCCACGTGCGCAATCGCTATGCGGGCTATGGGTTCGTTGGGCGCCCTTCTTTATATCTGAAATCTAATACCACCATAATAAGTGGAGATGGTACAGCTGAGACTCCATTTGAATTAGGTGAGTAATTATCTTGCCTTGCGGGGCTTTAGTCCCGCGGCAAGTTTTTTTGAAAATCCATTGTACTTTAAACTCAGTACCGATTTTTCTGGAAACCTTTCCGGGAAGAAAAAAGAAAAATCAAAAAAACATAATAATTGAAAGAAAAAGATTAGAACCGTAAGTACCCACGGGCGCGTTAGGGGAGTGCAGAGCGTCCTATATTACAACACTTTATTTTTTTAGCTACTTTCTTTCAAAAAAAAGTAGCTAAAAAATATCTACAGTTAAAGCTATAGATTAATAGTCACAAACTTTATTTATATAATTTTGCTATACAAATATTGCTAGTTGAAAGGATAAAATATGAAAAAGTATCTAAAAATAATAACAGGATCATTATTAATAGCACTCGCTTTTAATATCTTTTTCTTGCCTTATGAAATAGTTCCTAATGGTATTTATGGAATTGCTGCATTACTTAACTATAAGATTGGTTATGATCCATCTTTATTTTTGATTCTTATAAATTTATCATTAATTATTATTAGTTTGATTTTATTAGGTGGACATAAATCAAAAGAGTATGTCTGGCCTGGCTTGTTAATCCCGCTTTTTATCTTTTTAGAAAGTGTTCTTAATAATTATATAGCATTAGAGAATTTCGAAAAGATTATGGCAGTTATTGCGGGAAGTTTTATTACAGGAATTGGGTATAGTTTAATATATAAAGAAGGAAAAAATGTTGGTGGTGCTGATATTATTCAAGATATTGTTAATAGTGTTACCCCATACCGTAATCACTACGCATCATATATTATTGAAGTATTTGTTTTAATTGGAACCTTAATTATATTGGGTGTTGAGAACATGGTTTATTCACTTCTTGTTATAATTATAGTTCGTTATATGACTACTAAGACAAAGATTGGTATAAGTTCCAGTAAAACATTTTATATAATTACTACAAAAGAAGATGAAGTAAAAAAATATATAATGCATGAACTAGAAAATGATTTAACTGAGTTTAAAGTTAAAGGTGGATATAGTAAGAATAAATCTAAAATATTAATGACGGTAATGGATACTAAAAATTATTATGTATTAAAGGAAGGTATCTTACTTATTGATCCTAAAGCTTTTATTTCAATAGTTGATAGTTATGAAGTAGTAAATAAAAATGTCACTTTATTAAAAGGAAAAAAATAAATGTATAATGCTTACTTAGAAAGTGATTTGGGAATACTTGAAATAGTTTGTAATGATACTCATTTATTAAGAGTTAATATTGTATTGGAACAGGGTAAAGAAAAATTAAACGAGATATGTAAGCTTGTAAAAAATGAGCTTAATGACTATTTTAATAATAATCTTAAATGTTTTAATTTACCACTTGAATTAGTTGGAAATGAGTTTCAAAAGAAGGTTTGGTTAGAGCTGTTAAAAACACCTTATGGTGAGGTAATATCTTACCAAGAGCTTGCAAATAGAATAGGAAATCCTAAGGGCGTTAGAGCTGTAGCTAGGGCAGTTGGTGCTAATAATATTTCTATTATTATCCCTTGTCATCGAGTAATTGGTTCTAATAAAACTTTGACTGGTTATAGTGGCGGCATAGAAAATAAGATAACGTTGTTAAGTTTAGAAGGACATGCAATAAATTTAAAAAAAGATATGAGAAAATCTACTTTATCTTCTTGAAAAATATAATATATATTGTATACTTAAGATAGAGAGAAGTGTATAGAGTGGATTATAAGGATAATATAAGAATATTATTTATGGAGACTGTTAAAGATTTAGGACAGTCAGTAAAAAAAATATTAATGGAGGAAAACGGTTTTTCTGAAACAAATTTTATTAACGTAGAGATGACAAGGTTTGGTAATGGTGAAGGTAAATCTAAGTTAATAAATTCTGTAAGAGGGAAACGTTTTTTTATTGTAACAGACGTTTGTAATCATAGTTTAAAGTATAAAGCTTATGGAGATATACATACGATTATGCCAGATGAACATTTTCAAGATTTAAAAAGAGTTATTTCCGCTGCGTGTGGAAACGCAATTGAAATAACTGCAATTCAAACAATTTTATATGCTGGAAGACAACATAAAAGAAATGGTAGAGAATCACTTGACTGCGCACTAGGACTACAAGAACTTGAGAAAATGAATGTTAAATGTATTACAACATTTGATGCTCATAATGTAGAAGTAAGTCAGGCTATTCCTTTAATACCTTTTGATAATATTATTCCCACTGATCCAATGCTTTCTAAGTTTGTTCAAGAAGAAGAAATTAATTATAATAACTTAATTGTTATATCACCAGATGAGGGGGCGATGGGAAGAACCAGGTTCTATTCAGGGATGCTTGGCTGTGATATAGGGATGTTTTATAAAAGAAGAGATTATTCTAAAGTTGATGAAAATGGTAAAAATCCAATTGCTGAACATGCATATTTAGGAAAAGAAATTGAAAATGGTGAGTATTTAATTATCGATGATATGATTTCTAGTGGTGGAAGTATTATTGAAATTTTAAATAAATTAAAAATCCGAAAGCCTAAAAAGATTTGGGTAATGGCCACTTTTGCATTATTTACAGAAGGACTAGAAAAATTTGATAAAGCTTATGATGAAGGAATATTACAAAGTGTATATTGTTCTAACTTTACAGACATTCCTGAGGGAGCAGAATCAAGAGCATGGTTTAAAAGAGTAGATTGTTCAAAACTTTTAGCGGACTGTTTAATGGCCTATGCAAAAGATGAACCAATGTCAAATATTCTAAATGGGCGAAAAGAATTATATGACAAGATAGCAAAACTAAAGAACGAATAAAAAAGTTATTGCATACATAGTGCAAAAAGTGTTCAAAAATTTGACACAGCACTTTTTTATATTTCTAAATAGGCAAGCAAATAATTAAAAAGAATTAGAATATATTTAAATATGAAAAAAATATTATTCATCTTTATCAATATCAATATGCATATTGATTTCTTTTTCTGTGGGCAAAGCATCGGCTATTTCTTTGGGTAATATTTCATAACTAGCAACACCTATTGGAGTAGTTGTGCCTTCTAAAGCATATTCAACTTTGATTTTTTTCTTATCTTGGCAAAGTAGTAAACCTATGGTTTTATTATCACCGTCTTTTCTTACTTGTTTATCAATTGCTGCTATATAAAAATTCAATTTACCTGCAAATTCTGGTTCAAAAGGAACTGCCTTTAATTCTACTACAATATAGCAATGTAAAATAGTGTTATAAAATAACATATCAATAAAGTAATCATCGCCATCAATTGTAATTCGATATTGATTGCCCATAAAACTAAAACCATTGCCTAGTTCTAATAGAGTATTTTTGATTCTTGATACTAGAGCATTTTCAAGTTCCAATTCTTTATGTTTTTTTCCGAGAAAAGGTATAGCAAATTTGTATGGGTCTCTCATTATTTCATCAGCTAATTCACTTTGAGGAGATATTAATCTTTGTTTAAAATTATTAAGTTTTTCAGTTTTGGCTTGACTAGTATAAATATCAGCACTTAGTTGATATAAAAGAACAGCTTTAGACCAACCATTTTTGATAGCTTGTTCCATATACCAAATTCTTATTTTATTATCTTTTACTTTATCAAAAATTATATTTGTTAAAGTCCACGGTAAAAGTCCGACCAGTGGTTGGATTTTTGGTTCAGCGAAACCTTCTTTATATATTCTTTGCATACAAAATAAATTACTTCTAGAAAATCCTGTAGAATTTGGATATAAAATTTTTAATTCTGTTGCTAAATTTTCAACAAAATTACTGCCATACTTTTTATTTTCATTTATGACTTTTCCTAGACACATAAATAATTCTAACGTTTCTTTGTTAATAGCTGAAACCACTTTAAATTCGGTTTCTTGAATTTTTAATTTTACATCATTAATTATTTGTTTAAAATCTTTTTCTAACATATTCTCGCGCTCCTTTTAAATGTTTTTAATAACTAATATTATTTTACTATAAAAAATTATATTATCATAGTTTTTTAGGCGATTTTGAATAATCATACTTTTCATGACTAGGCATTAAAAAATCACTTACTTTATAAATAATTTACAAAGATACAAAGGATAATATAATTCTATTGATGAAGTTGCTGCT
The DNA here is from genome assembly GCA_028709545.1 of Bacilli bacterium. Taxonomy (GTDB): domain Bacteria; phylum Bacillota_I; class Bacilli_A; order RF39; family UBA660; genus DUUS01. The sequence continues at coordinate 17,951 of JAQVWT010000014.1, read as the reverse complement.
AAAGTTGTAAGAAAGATATTTGAACAAATAAATAAAAAGTTATTGCATACATACTGCAAAAATTTGACACAGCACTTTTTTATATTTCTAAATAGGCAAGCAAATAATTAAAAAGAATTAGAATATATTTAAATATGAAAAAAATATTATTTATATTATTAATATTTTGTTTGTTAATTTTAACAATATTTAAGGTTGATGCTAATAATTTAACTTATCCTTTGCTTGGGAAATTGATAGTGATTGATCCCGGACATGGCGGGGTTGATAATGGTGCAAGTCATGGCTCTATAAGTGAAGATACTATTAACTTAGAGATAAGTTTGAAATTAAGGGCTGAACTTGAAAAAAATGGGGCATCAGTTATCTTAATTAGGGATGATGATTATGATTTATCAAAACCTAATGCTTTATATCGGAAGAAAAGTGATTTTGATAATCGGATAAAACTAATTAATAATAGTAATGCTGATATGTATTTAAGTATTCATTTAAATTATTATAGTAATTCAAAGTATTATGGACCGCAAATATTTTACACTAATAATTTTGAAGAAAATGAGGTGCTTGCTCAATTTATTCAAAATGAACTTAATAAAAACTTAAATACAAAAAGAGATATTAAAAAAAATAATAATACTAATTATATGTATTCAAAACTTAATATTAAAGGAGTATTAATAGAATGTGGTTTTTTATCAAACCACCAAGAAAGATTAAATTTACAAGAAGAGACTTATCAAGAAAAACTTACTAAAATAATAGTTTTAGCAATAATTAATTATTACAATTAGGTAAAGTTCTTTAATTTTGCAAAATTAAAGTTTTTTTTTAAGTTGAAATATGATATATTTAATAATAGGTGAGGCCGTGGCAGTTAAAGTATTTAAAACAATCGAAGAACAAATCCAAATATTACAAAATAAAGGAATGATAATTGAAGATTATGATTTAACAAGTGATATTCTAATTAGGGAAAACTATTTTTTTATTAGTGGCTATCGCCATTTGTTTTTAAAAAGTCCGAGAGATAAAAGTTTTATTGAAGGTACAACTTTCAGAGAGCTTTATGCGGTATTTAATTTTGACAGACAAATAAGAAATATTATTTTTAAAAATTTATTGATAGTCGAAAATAATATGAAAAGTATTTTTTCTTATCAATTATCAAAAAAATATGGTTATCGAGAATCAGATTATTTAAAAGTGTCTAATTTTTCTTCTGAATCAGGAAAATCAAGACAAGTAAATGACTTACTTAAAAAAATGAAAAGACAAATTAGAGTTAATGGTGGGCAGCATACTGCTACTAGTCATTATATTAGTAATTATGGATATATTCCGATGTGGGTAGTAGTTAAGGTATTATCATTTGGAATTGTAAGTGAGTTATATACAATTATGAAAAAAGTAGATCAAGAGGCTATTTCAAGCATATATAAAATAAGCGTCGAGAACTTGGTCGTTTATATGCCAATACTGGCTAATTTTCGTAATTTATGTGCTCATGAGGATATTTTATATAATCATAAAACTCAAAGAGTTATTGATGATACAAAGTATCACCATGCATTAAATATTCCTTTAATGGATGGTGAATATATTTATGGTAAAAATGATTTATTTGCTTTAATAATTATTTTAAAACAATTGTTAAGGTATGATGAATTTAGACTTTTTACAAATGAAATAAGTTATGAAATAAATATTCTTGCTGGTAAGTTAAATATAATACCAATTGGTAAAGTATTAGATGCAATGGGAATACCAAAGAATTTTAAAGAATTATCAAATTTATAAATGGAGTGGAAAATGATGAAAAGAAATAAAAATATATTAATAATATTGGCAGCAGTTATTGGATTACTGTTAGGTAGTTTAGGTTTTTATTATGGAACAACTAGACTAGGTTGGCTTTCTCAAACTGTTGTTAATAAACTAGAAAAAGAAGTAACTATAAATGAGCAAGGAATTGCTGATGCTGTTGATAAATTATATGACGCTGTTGTCGTAGTCGGATCCTTTAAAGATGAAAGGATTACTAGTAGCGGAACTGGTTTTGTTTACAAAGTTGCTGGTAAAAAAGCATATATTATCACTAATGCTCATGTTGTTAGTGGCGGGAATAAAGTGAAAGTTCAGTTTACAGACGGTAATACTTATGAAGTATCATTAGTTGGACAAGATGAATATGCTGACATTGCCGTCTTATCTATTGATAAAGATAAAATTTTATTAACAGCAGAACTTGGTAGTAGTGAAGAGACTCGTTTAGGAGATACCTTATTTACAATAGGTGCTCCACTTGATTCAGAATATTCATGGACAGTGACAAGAGGAATTTTAAGTGGAAAAGATCGCTTAGTTGAAGTTGGGACTGGTAATAGTAATGTTGCTAACTGGGTTATGAGCGTTCTGCAAACGGATGCTGCAATTAACTCAGGAAATAGTGGCGGACCCATTGCAAACTCTAATGGTGAGGTAATTGGCGTCACTAACATGAAACTAGTAAGTAGTGGAGTTGAAGGTATTGGCTTTGCAATCCCAATTGAGGATGCAATAAATTATGCCAATCAATTAATTGAAAACAAAGAAATAATCAGACCAATATTAGGTGTTGGAACATTAAATGTTACGGATGCAGAACCACTTCAATATCAATATGGTATTTCACTTGATAAATCGATTTCAAGTGGTGCTGTAGTTGCGTACGTTCAAGCTGGAAGCCCAGCAGCCGAGGCTGGGTTTGAAAAAGGTGATGTTATAACTAAATTTGGTAGCTATGATATTAGCTCAAGTGCTAAATTAAAATACTACCTTTATAAGTATCAAGTTGGTGATAAAGTTAAAGTGACCTACACAAGAGGAACTAAAGCGACTGAGACAACCGTTCATTTAAATGAAAAAGCAAGTTAAAGGCTAGTAAGCCTTTTTATTTTGTGCTATACTTTGCGTTAGAAAGAAAGAGATAAATATGTTAAAAGCTGGAATTGTTGGACTTCCAAATGTTGGGAAAAGTACTTTATTTAATGCGATTACTAAAAAAAATATATTAGCTGCTAATTATCCCTTTGCGACAATTGATCCAAATATTGGTGTGGTTGTTGTACCTGATTCAAGACTTGAATTTTTAGAAGAAATATATATACCTGAAAAAACAACTCCGACAACATATGAGTTTACAGATATTGCTGGCCTTGTCAAAGGAGCATCACAAGGAGAAGGCTTAGGAAATAAATTCTTATCTCATATTAGGGAAGTTGATGCAATAGTCGAGGTAGTTAGATGTTTTGAAGAAACTGATATTATTCATGTAGAGGGTGATGTTAACCCAATTAGAGATATTGAAATAATTAATACAGAACTAATTATTTCTGATTTGGAAATAATTCAAAATAGATTAAATAAGATTAGTAAAAAAGCTGGAATGACTAAAGATTTACAAGAGAAATTTGAATATGAACTGCTTAAGAAATGCGAAGAAGCTTTACTTAAAGAAACTTCGCTTCGAAGAATCGAATTAACTAAAGATGAAAAGTTAATAATTAAAAATTTTTCACTAATTACTTTAAAACCGATTATTTATATGGCAAATGTTAGTGAAGAAGACGCAATAATAGGTAATAATAAATACACTGATTTAGTTTCAGAATATGCATCAACTGAAAATGCATCGGTTATTGTAATGAGTGCTAAGATAGAAAGTGAACTAGCGGAGCTTAATGATGAGGATAAAAAACTTTTTTTAGAAGACTTAGGAATAACTAATAGTGGATTAGATAAGTTAATATATGCAACGTATAATTTACTTGGTTTAGAGACGTTTTTTACAGCAGGTAAAGATGAATGTAGAGCTTGGACATTTAAAAAAGGAACAAAAGCTCCAGCTTGTGCTGGAATTATACACTCAGATTTTGAAAGAGGATTTATTAAAGCGGAAATTATGTCCTTTAATGATTTTTACGAATATAAATCAGAACTCAAAGTAAAAGAAGCTGGGAAAATGCGTTTAGAAGGTAAAGAATACTTAATGCAAGATGGAGATATTTGCTACTTCAGATTTAATGTTTAATTTTACAAAAATAAAAATTTGCATATGATATTTGTGTATGCTATAATGCTTTTAGAGCTTTTATGGCTCCTTGCCTAATTATATATAGGCCGTTTTAGACCAAAAGGAGGGAAGAAAAAATGAATAAATATGAAATAATGTTTATTGTAAAATCTACTATTGATGAACAAACTATTAAAGATACTGCTATTTCTTTAAAGAGAGTTATTACTGAGCGAAAAGGTAAAATAACTAATGAGAGAGATATGGGACGTAAAGACCTAGCTTATCCGATAAAAAAGGAAATAAGTGGTTTTTATTTTATCTTTAATTGTATTGCAGATAAAGAAGCAATAACAGAATTTGATCGCAGAACAAAACTTAATGAAAATGTATTAAGACATTTAGTTATTAAATTAGATGAGGAGTAGAAAAAATGAATAATGTTAGTTTAGTTGGTAGACTTACCAAAGACCCAGAACTAAGAACAATTCCTAGTGGAAATGTTACAACAACCGTAACTGTTGCTATTAATAGACCTTTTGCAAATCAAGCAGGAGAAAGACTTGCTGATTTTATATCAGTAGTCGTTTGGAATAAACAAGCTGAAAACTTAGCAAAGTATTGTAAAAAAGGTTCGCTTATTGGAGTAATAGGAAGAATTCAAACAAGAAGTTATGATGCCCAAGATGGTACAAAAAGATATGTAACTGAAGTTATGGCAGAAAATATTCAATTTTTAAGTAGTAAAAATGATACTGGTTCAGGATATCAAAGTCCAGAACCAAGTTATAATAGTGGAAATACAAGTCAAGTAGAAACTACAGATATATCAGAAGATCCTTTTAAGGATTTTGGTTCAGAAGTAGTTCTAAGTGATGATGATCTTCCATTTTAAGAAAGGAAATTAATTATGGCTGAATTTCATCGTAAAAAGAAAAGAATTTGTCAAATGTGCGCTGGTAAAAGCGTTGATTATAAAGATGTAATGATTGTAAGTAAATATATTAATGAAAAAGGAAAGATTCTTCCAAGACGTGCATCAGGTGCGTGTGCTAAACATCAAAGATATATTGCAATGCAAGTTAAAAGAGCACGTTTTATGGCATTAATACCATATGTAAAGTAAAGATATTGTTTGATATCTTTTTTTATTTATTAAAAACAATTAAAATTTAAATATAAATATTAATAATAAATCCAACGTTCACCATCCCAATATGGCTGTATTTGCTCCCTCGACTCATATAATTCATCAAATAAATTAAATGCTACAATTTTTGCAGTATGAAAATCCGTAATTTTTCTTCCGTTATAATCCCATAGATATTTGCCTCTAAAGATAACACCCCAGTTAGAGTTAAACTTACTTTTCATAATGGTAATATTATCGCCTTTATATCGGAGGGAATAATTTCCTGAATTTGATATAAAACGCCACTCTTGTTTCATGAAGTTTTTTTTACGATTTGTTCTATTTTTCAATTCTCTTTCAGATTCTTTTGGGTTAATATAGTCATCTATCATTTTGGATGCACATACACACCCTACACGTATCTCCCCACTATAATCTGGATGCTCTAATATGTGCACATAGCGAATTTTTTCATTCCCGCACATCTCGCATTGCTCAAAATCTATGGATTTCCCATCTTCCACATATTCCCCTAAATCTTCCACACCTACATATTTCCATCCTTTATGGGGAACTCCTGTTTTATCCCACCGCACTATAAACCGCCTCCATTTAAAGTATTTTCATTTGCTGTAAATAGAATATATTCAAATTATAACATATACAATTTTTATCACAATAAAATATTATTTTGCATTTGCAAATTGAAATTTGGGACTTATTATTTTTGTGATAAAAATAAAAATCATGTTAGGTAATAATATGTCAGTAAGCTATAAAAAGCTTACAATACAAGTTAAAGAGCACCTTTTATGGGATTAATACCATATGAAAAATAAAGATATTGTTTGATATCTTTATTTGTTCTATAATATAAATATGAAAACAATTAAAATTATGTGGATAAGTATTATTTTTTTATTAACTTGTAGTTGTCAAAGAAGTGAGCCTAGTGATGTTGTTCTTAATTTTTTAGATGAAATAGATGTTTATAGTAATTTATATCTATCTGACTTGATGATAGATTCTAATGTTCAAATTATTGATGAAGACTTTAGATTAGCAACTGATCATGTAGGTATTAATAAATATAAGGTTGATTATAAATTTAATAATAAGAAATATTCTAGAAATATTGAAGTAAATGTTGTTGATAAGGTAAAACCTTTTATTTTTTCCGGAGGCACTAGAACGATTACTTTAGGAAGTGAAATCGATTTTTGCAGTAGTTTAATATATGGTGATAACTATGATAAGAAACCTATTTGCGCTGTCATTGGGGAATATAATAGTAATCAGTTAGGAACATATAATGCTCTTCTTAGAATAACAGATAGTAGTGATAACACAACTGAAAAAGATTTAATTGTAAAGGTGGTTGAAGCAATAGAAAGCTCTCCTGAAAAAGAAGTAGAGACTATCTCATTTGCAGAAGTTACTGATAAATATCAAGGTGATGGTATCTCTTTTGGGATAGATGTTTCAAGCTGGCAAGAAACTGTTAATTACAATGAAGTTAAAAAAGCAGGAGCATCATTTGTAATAATTCGTTTGGGATTTCAAAGCAGTAGTACGCGAGAGTTAAAATTAGATAGTTATTATGAAGAAAACATAAAAAAAGCTAAAGAGGCTGGTTTAAAAGTAGGAGTCTATTTATATACAACCGCAGCATCTTCAGATGAGGCAAAAGAGCAAGCAAAATGGGTGCTTGATATACTTGATAAACAGAAACTAGATTTACCAATTGTATTTGATTGGGAAGACTTTTCCTACTTTAGAAAACATAATTTTAGTTTACATGAACTTAATAAAATGGCTGATGTTTTTATTAAAACTGTAAGAGATGCTGGTTATGAAGGTATGCTTTATAGTAGTAAAACTTATTTAGAAAACTTTTGGGAAAATAAAAATGATTATCTAGTATGGCTTGCTCATTATACAGATGAGACTAGTTATCAAGGAAAGTATTTACTTTGGCAGATGGCAAATACTGGAAGGATACCTGGGATAAATGGAAATGTCGATCTAAATATTATGTATGAAGATGGTAAAAATGGATAAAGCAAGATTTACAATGAGGGATGAGAGTTTTATATGTGAGGTGTGTCACAAACAAGTAGAACCTTTAAATTACTCAGCTCGTAATCACTGCCCATATTGTTTATCATCTAAACATGTTGATAATAATCCAGGAGATAGAGAGTCTACTTGCTCGGGAACTTTAAAACCAATTGGTATTGAAAAGTCTAAAAAAAGAGATTATAAAATAATATTTAAGTGTAATAAATGTGGAGAATATAAAAAAAATATTATGGCAAAAGATGATAATATGGATTTAATAATCCAGTTATCGAAATATCAAAACGACTAAAGTATCTTTTTTTTTGATACTTTGATATAATATTTTTAGTTAAGCGGAGGTATTTATGAAAGTTATTTTATTACAAGATGTAAAAAAACAAGGTAAAAAAGATGATGTAATTGATGTTGCTGACGGATATGCTCAAAACTTTTTAATAAAAAAAGGACTGGCAATTAAATATACTGCGGGAAGTAAGACTTATTTAGAAAAAGAGTTAAAAGAAAAGGAAAAACACGATGCTAAGAATATTAAAGAGGCAGAACTTATTAAAAATAAATTAGATAAAATGCTACTCACTTTTACTGTTAAAACTGGTAAAGAAGGTAAAATGTTTGGTTCAATTTCTTCAAAACAAATAAGTGATGAACTTCTTAAAAAAGATATTAAAATTGATAAAAAAACAATTAAAATAGATGGATCTATTGATACTTTAGGTCAACATGAAGTAAATATAAATTTACATAAAAAAGTATCAGCTAAATTAAAAATTCAAGTTAAAGAGGTGTAATTATGGTTGAGAGAAAACTTCCTCAAAATTTAGAAGCTGAAATGGCTGTTTTAGGCAGTGCTTTTTTAACTAATTATGCACTTGATAAAGTATGTGAGGAACTCTCTTCAGATATGTTTGTAAACGCTGCTAATAAAAGAATTTTTGAGGCAATTTATGATTTACATGAACATAAGGTTCCACTAGATTCAGCTACTGTAAAAAATGAGATTGAGAAAAAAGGTAGTATTAATAATATTGGTGGGATTGAATATTTAAGTGAAGTTATTGGCTCCGTAATTACAGCTGCTAATATTGATTATTATATTGAAATAGTCAGAGAAAAAGCTTTAAGAAGAAAATTAATCGAAGTAACTAATGCAATTTCAATTAATGCATATAATGAAGAAGAAGATACTAATGAAATTATTGATGATGCTGAAAAGAAAATCTTTGCAGTCACTAAGGCTCGTAAAGCTGGTGAATTCAAGACTATTGGTGAGGTAATTCGTAGTGTTCAAGATCAACTTGAAAGACTTGCTAAAAATGCAGCTGATATTACTGGCGTTGCCTCTGGCTTTTATGATTTAGATAAGTTAACAAGTGGTTTTCATGAAAATGAACTAATAATACTTGCTGCTAGACCGGCTATGGGGAAAACGGCATTTGGTCTTAACCTGGCCGTTAATGCAGCAATAAACAGCAAAAAACCAGTAGCGATTTTTAATATGGAGATGAGTGCAGAACAACTTGTAATGAGAATGATTGCTGCAGCAGGCTCAATCGATATGAATAAACTTAAAACTGGAAAACTTGAGCACAATGACTGGAAAAAAGTAAATGAAGCAATGAGTCAACTGGGCGACACAAACTTATATTTAGAAGATGCCTCGGGCATAACTGTCTCCGAAATAAGAGCGAAATGCCGCAGACTAGCAATGAGTGATAAAGGATTATCTATGGTTGTAATTGACTATTTGCAGCTTATTAATGGAAGCGCTAGATATGCAGGAAACCGCCAACAAGAAGTCTCAGAAATATCAAGATCACTAAAAACAATGGCAATGGAATTGAAAATTCCGGTTATTGCCCTAGCCCAATTATCTAGAAGTGTAGAAATGCGTGAAAATAAAAGACCGCTGATGAGTGACTTAAGAGAGTCTGGTTCGCTTGAACAAGATGCTGATATAGTTGCATTTCTATATCGAGATGATTACTATAACAAAGCAGCTCAGGAAAACTCTAACACGAGTATAACTGAGTTAATTATTGGCAAACATCGTAATGGTAGTACTGGAACCATTGAACTTTTATTTGAAAGAAATATGAGCAATTTCAGAAACTATATAAAAACAAGTGAGGAAAAATAAATGAAAAGCAATATAGTTGGACTTTTGATATCGATTATAATCGGAATATTTGTTTTTTTTGTGGGTGCTGATGTTAAAAGTGAAGGAGAGCCCGTTTTAGTTTATCGAATTTATCTAAATGGAGAAACTATTGGAATTATTAATTCTGAAACAGAACTTCTCGACTTAATTGATGAAAGACAAGAAGAAATTAAAGATAAATATAAAGTAAATAAAGTTCATCCCCCAAAAGGCTTAGATATAAAAAAAGCTTATACTTATAATACTAGCGAAATTATTTCTGCGGATGATATTTATCAGAAAATTCAAGATCAAGATCCTTTTACAATTAGCGGATATACTGTAACAATTAATTATCCTAAACAAGAAAATGATGAGGGAATTCTGGTTGAATCAAAAAAACCGGTTTATATTAATGTTTTAAATAAAGATGATTTTGAAGAAGCGTTTAAAAATGTTATAAAAGCCTTTGTTAGCACAGAAGGTTATGAACTATATTCTACGGATAGCCAGCCAGAAATTGTTGATGTTGGCTCTAATATTGAAACAATTGATTGGGATGAAAATATTTCAATTAAAGAAAATTATATAAGTGCAACATCTTATATTTATGATAATGCAGATGATATTAGTAAATATTTATTATTTGGCAGTTTAGATGAACAAGATGACTATGAAATAAAAGTTGGAGATAATATTAAGACCGTTGCTTATAATCATAATTTAAGCCCTGAAGAATTTTTAGTTGCAAATCCAGAGTTTACAAGTGAAAATGTTTTATTAACACCAGGAAAAATTGTTAATGTCAGTCTTATTAAACCAGTTGTAACAATTACTTCTCTAATGCACGTTGTAGAAGATATTGTATATCGATATAAAACTGAATATATTGATGATAAAAATGCTTATTATGGAACTGAAAAAGTAATTCAAGAAGGTTCTGATGGAATTACTAGAGTTACTGAAAAAGTATTATATAAAAATGGTGAAATTCAAAATTTACTGATCGATAAAGATCAATCAGTTGAGCTTGTGCCAGTTATCAATAAGATTGTTTCTCGTGGTGTGAAGAATTATGTTGGAAGTGGATCTCATTATTATAGCGGAAGTTCTTGGACGTGGCCAGCTGTTAATCCAAGTCAAATTACAAGTTATTATGGTCCTCGTTGGGGAAAATTCCATAATGGGATTGATATTTCTGGTTCAGGATTTGGCTCACCAATATATTCATCAACAGACGGCGTAGTTACATATGTATATGGAGAGTGTGATTCAGCTGGCTACGGAATACTTGATTACTGTGGTGCTGGTTATGGTAATAAGGTGAAAATTAAATCATCCGATGGAAAATATACTATTGTCTATGCCCATCTTGTCAAGGATATAAAGGTCAGCGTTGGGGATACAGTTACCCGTGGCCAAGTTATTGGCGGAATGGGACATTCTGGTAGCTCAACCGGAACCCACCTACATTATGAAATTATTGATAATCAGCTAGGAATAAATATAAATCCTTGCAAATCAATGTTTAATTGTTAGTGGTATTATGGAAGTAGTAGTACTAGCAAGTGGATCTAAAGGCAATTCCACATTAATTAAAACAAAAGAACACAAGATTTTAGTAGATGCTGGTATGAGTGTTAAATACTTAGAAGATAAATTAAGACTAGCTGAGGTTTTAATAAAAGATATTGATTATATATTTATAACTCATACTCATAATGACCACGTAAAAGCTTTAAATAATTTAATAAAAAAGTATAACCCTAAGATTGTTTTAACCGAGAAGATGTATGCTGATTTAAAATTTTTGAAAAATTATGAACATATTATTATGTTAGAAGAAAATATAACCTTAGGAAATTTAGTAGTAGAGTCTATTCCAACCAGTCATGATACTAGTGATAGTAGAGGATACTGTTTTACTGAAGATGATGATTCAGTTGTGATTATTACTGATACCGGTTATCTAAACCGTAAATATTTTAAAAAAATAAGTAATAAAAAAATATATATATTTGAAAGTAATCACGATATTGAAATGCTTCAAAATGGTAAATATCCAGGTTGGTTAAAGAATAGAGTTTATGGTCCCATTGGCCATTTATCTAATAAGGAAGCATCATTTTATTTAAGCAAGATTATTGGCCCCAATACAAAACAAATTATTTTAGCCCACTTAAGTGAAGAAAATAATTCTCCAGAAATAGCTATAGAAAATATTAAGAATTATTTTATCCAAAAAAACATTGTCTTTACAAATATTGTTGCTGCTAAACAGTTTGAGATAACAGAAAGTACAATGTTATGATAAGATTAATAGTAGTAAGAAAAATTTAAAGAAAACAGTTAAAATAGTAGAAAATTATCTTAGAGAAATTAACCGAAGATATAGAATAAATAATCGTGGTGTTAAAATTTTAAACAAACACATCTGTAGTTAGGAAGTAAAAAATGGAAGAAAATTATATTTATGTTGTTGGAACAGCATTTATTAGAAACGGAAAATTATTAATTAGCATGTCCAAAAGAAGTGCTAAAAGTGGAAAGTATACTTTGGTAGGAGGGGGAGTCGAACCCGGAGAGACCTACAAGGAAGCAGCCAGGAGAGAAATAATTGAAGAAATCAATAATGGTTTTGATATTTTAGAAAGTCAGTTAGAAGAAATACTATGCTTTAGAGAACCAGCTATGTCTGATCCTAGTCAAATGATTGAAATGCATATGATGATGTCAAAAAAAGATGTTAATGTTGAGCTTTTACCAAATGATGAGATATTAGAATATAAATGGTTTACGGTAGGAGACGATGATTCATGTTTATCAACAGCAATAAAAGATCATTTTATTCCTTGGGCACTTGAACATAATATTTTATATTAAGGGCGATAGTCTTTTTCTTTTAAAGTGAAGATGGAGGAATTATGATAAATAATGATTGGGACGAGCAACTAAAAGTTGTTTGGGAAAGTGAGAATTTTCAAAAAACTTTAGATTATATTGCTCATGAATATAAAACAAAAACTATTTATCCTAAACGCGAAAATATATTTAATGCCTTAAAATTTACACCATATTACAAAGTAAAAGTTGTAATTGTCGGTCAAGATCCATATCATGGTGAAAATCAGGCTCATGGCTTATCTTTTTCAGTAATGGAAGGTATTAAATTGCCTCCTTCACTTAAAAACATCTTTAAAGAGCTAGAAAATGACTTAGGAATAAAACCCAGTCTTTCTGGAGATTTAACTCGTTGGTGCCATGAAGGAGTTCTGCTTTTAAATACAAGTTTAACCGTCGTAAAAGGCGAGCCAAATAGTCATAAAGATATTGGCTGGCATAATCTAACTAATTATATTATTAAAGTTCTTAATTTAAAAGAAGATCCAGTAGTTTTTATTTTATGGGGAAGATATGCTCAAACAAAAAAAGATTTAATAACTAATAGGAATCATTTAATAATTGAGTCATCCCATCCATCACCTTTTAGTGCTTATCAAGGTTTTTTTGGCAGTAAACCATTTTCAAAAACAAATGATTTTTTAATTAAAAATAAAAAAGAGCCAATTAATTGGCATCTTTAGATTTTAAAATCTTCTTTATCATCATCAAACATATCTTTACCATCAAAGAATGTTTGAGGGTCTAGATGATGAATTTTAGCAATTATATTTGAAGGGAATTTTTTGATAGCTTTATTTAAAATAGTTGTATAACGGTTATAGAAGGTCTTTGTAGCCTCAAGTCTTTCATTTAATTTAAATATATCCTCATAATTATTGTTAAATGCATCAAGTTCTTCAAGTTTAGAGTAGTCATCTTTCATTTGATTAATTAAGATATTATATTCAGTTAATTTTCTTTCAAAATCATAACTAGAAATATTAACTGTTTTTAAATTATCAAACTGTTCAAAATTTTTATCATTAATATCTGTATTATCAATAATAATAGTTTTTATTACTTCTAATAAATCAAATTTTTTTCTTAAAAGTTCATCAATAATATTTTCTGCTTCATTAATTTTTATCTTACTAGCTTGTAAATTATTATATAATAGGGCATATATTAAACCTAGTATCCCTACAAAAAGGGTAATTGTTAAAAAAATAGTTATTAAATTGTCCATACTACCACCATTTTGATTATAGCACAGCATTTATTAATATGGTATAATTTTAAAGAGGTTTTATTTTATATATGAATATAGAAATTGTGAAAGTAGGATATTTAGATACTAATTGTTATGTTTTAACTAAGGATAATAAATCAATTATAATTGATCCTGGAGATGATTTTCATAAGATTAAAGATGTAATTAATAATGAAGTAGTAGGTATAATGTGTACTCATAGTCACTTTGATCATATTGGAGCACTAGATAGTACTAAAAAGCATTATAATGCTAAAGTTTATAGCTTTGATAATATTAAATCAAATACATTAGAAATAAATAACTTTAAATTTGAAGTAATAAAGAGTCCGGGACATAGTTATGACTCGATCAGTTTTTTAATCGATAATAAACTTTTTAGTGGTGATTTTATATTTGCAGGTACTATTGGTAGAACAGATTTTCCGACCGGTAGTATGAATGAAATGCAAGAAAGTATAAAAAAGATTTTAAAATACCCAGATAATTTAATTGTTTATCCAGGTCATGGAGATATTACCACTTTAGGAAAAGAAAAAGAAAATTTAAAATATTTTCTTAATTAAAAACTAATTTTTTCTTCGAATTCCATATAGCTAATAATATTTAGTGGTATTAAATACCAGCTTCCACTACTTGGATCACTTATTATTAGAAAGCTATCTTTATATGCCTCAAAAATTCCCGAAAATATTTTGGAGTTTTTTTCATTATCAAGAAACTCTGTATACACTTTTACTTTTTTTGTAATATTATCTTTTAAAATGTTACATTCATTTGATGTATTCTCATTATTAAAGTTAGGATTTTGAAAAAAAGTTCCATTCATAAACATCACCTATTTAATAATATGTATTAGCTAAATTAAATATTCACAGCGCCTTGATTTTTACAGTAAAAAAGGATATACTACAGCTTAGAAAGAAGGAGTATATATGCGCGTACTGACAGATCAAGAAGAAGTAAGAAGAGAAAAGATGGATGTCTTACGTAAAAAAGGTATTAATCCTTTTGGACAAAGATTTGAAATTAAAAACAATTCAAAAGACTTAAGAGAAGTTTTTGGGTCTTTTAGTAAAGAAGAACTAGAAGAAAAAAATGAACAAGTAATTATTGCCGGAAGAATAATGACTAAAAGAAGAAGTGGTAAAGCTGGTTTTATGAACCTGCAAGATCAGTGGGGTCAAATCCAAGTATATTTAAATATTTCTAATTTAGGTGAAGAAAATTATGAATTATATAAAATGGCAGATCTTGGAGATATCATTGGCATAGAAGGCACAGTTATGAAATCAAATACTGGAGAACTTACCATAAAAGCCTCTAAGTATACCCACTTAACTAAAGCATTAAAACCTTTACCGGAAAAGTATCATGGTATTGCCGACCCAGAGATTAAACTTAGAAAAAGATATCTAGATATTATTATGGATGAGGAAGTAAAAGAATTGTTTTATCAAAAACAAAAATTTTGGTCTACTATTAGAAATTTATTAATAGAAGAAGGCTTTTTAGAAGTAGAAACACCAGTTTTAGAGATAACCTCTGGTGGTGCAGCAGCTACACCATTTAAAACCCACCATAATGCTTTAGATATTGATGTTTATTTAAGAATTGCTATGGGAGAGTTATGGCAAAAAAAACTATTAGTTGCTGGCTATGAAAAGACATTTGAAATTGGCAGACAGTTTAGAAACGAAGGAATGAGTCCTGAACACTTACAAGATTATACACAAATGGAATTTTACTGGGCTTATGCTGATTTTAAAGATGGGATGAACCTAGTTAAAGATATGTATCGAAAAGTTACTAAAGCCGTCTTAGGAAGTTCTAAATTTACCTCTAAAGGTTATGAAGTAGATATGGATCAAGAATGGGAAATATATGATTTTGAAACTATTATAAAAGAAAAAGCAAATATAGATATTTATAATTCTAATAAAGAGGAAATAATCAAATATTTAGAAAAGTCTAATCAACAATTTGATCCAGATGTTCCATATTGGAGATTAGTAGATGTTCTTTGGAAAACAATCAGAAGAACATTAAGTGGACCAGGATTTTTAGTGGGTCAACCAGTAGAATTAAATCCTCTTCCTAAGAGACTAGAAACTGACCCTCGAAAAGTTGCTCAATTTCAAGTAATTCTTGCGGGATCAGAAATGGGTAATGGATACAGTGAATTAAATGATCCCCTTGATTTAGAAGAAAGATTCTTAGAACAAAGAACAATGGCGGAATCAGGTGATGAAGAAGCGCATGTTCATGATAAAGAATTTGTTGAAGCTTTAGAATACGGAATGCCACCAGCAGTTGGCTTTGGAGTGTCAGAAAGGTTTTTCGCTGTACTTGTCGATAGACCTATAAGAGAATGTGTAATATTTCCTTTAATGAAATCAAAATAAAGAAGATTATCTTTTGCTAATATTTTAAAAAAGTACTTAAAAAAGTGCTTTTTTTCATATATTTATAATAAAATGAATGTTTATCCTTAAAAACAGTAAAAAAGTTAATTGAAAAAATAAATTTGTGATATAATTATTCTTAGGAGGAGGTAGAAAATGAAAAAGTTTTGGGAAAAGCATGATTTAGTTAAAATAGCTGGTATTATGGTTTTATTTATGGTCTTACTTACTTGGATAATTCCGCAAGGATATTGGAGTGGTACAGAACTTGTAGTAACTGAAGTAACCAGAGTGGGAATTTTTGATTTCTTTACCTACGGTTTACTCGGAATGTACTATTTTACCGTACTTATTACATTCTTATTTGTACTTGGTGGTTTTTATCAAGTACTGGGAAAAACTGGTGGGTATCAAAAACTAACTGATCAAATTGCTAAAAAATTAAAAGGAAAGGAAATAATATTTACTCTAGTAGTATCATTTATAATAGCAGCTCTTGCTGCAGTTATTAATGATTACTTTGTAATTATAGCGTTCTTACCGTTTATTGTTACTATTTTATCAAAGATGAAACTTGATAAAATAACTGGACTTACAACAACATTTGGTTCAGTTTTAGTAGGAATAATTGGCTCAGTATACAGCGCGAAAATTGTTGGTATTAATGTTTCTAAATTAGGACTGGAATATGATGCACACTTATGGGTTAAATTAGTCTTATTTGCAACAAGTTTTATTATCTTTAGTGTCTTTAATGTACTTCATCTAAGAAAAAATCTAAAAGTTAAAAAAGCTGATCAAATAAACGATACTTTTGTTTCAGAAGAAGTAACAAAGAAAACAAAAATATGGCCAGTGGTCACAATTTTTGTGTCATTTATTGTAATAAGTATTTTAGCTTATTTACCATGGGAATCTGTATTTAAAGTAGATATCTTTACAACTGCAACCGAATGGATTAGAGAAGTTAAAATATTAGAAGCACCTGTTTTTAGCTATATTTTAGGTTCACTTGAAACACTTGCAGCTTTTGGAAAATGGGACCTATTTGGAATTCAAGCTTTAATGATTCTAGCCACATTAATATTAAAATTTGTTTATAAAATTAATTGGAATGATTATTTAACTTCTTTTGGAGAAGGTCTTAAAAAATCAGGAAAAATAGTTGTTCTTATGTTAATTATCTATAACATTTTAGAATTCACAGCAATGTTTCCAATAATTCCAACTATTATTGATTGGTTAATGAGTTTATTAAGTAAATTTAATGTTATTTTAGCTACTGTTGCAGGACTTATAACTTCATTATTTAGTGTTGAATATGAATATACAGTTCAATTAATGGGAAGATATTTTATTACAACTTATGCTGACTTTACTACTCAATTTCCAATATTGTTACAAGCAACATATGGACTTGCAATGTTCTTTACACCAGCTTCATTTGTCTTAATGATGGGTTTATCTTATCTAGAGATAAGTTATAAAGACTGGTTTAAATACATTTGGAAATTCCTAGTAGCAATGTTTGTTGTAATTGTTATCTTAATGTTAATTATATTTTAAATTTTAAAAGCACTAATATTTAGTGTTTTTTTTCGTCTTGACTAGTAAAGAAATATTTGTTAATATCATAACAAGCAGTGTGCATAGACTATATCCATAGTAGCCGGAGTATATATATTTAAAAGAGATTAGATATAATAGCTGAGAATATCTATAAAGTAAGTATACTGGTGAATTTCAGGTATAAGAGTACAAAGCCGCATTTTACCGCGTTATAGAAAATAAAGAGCATGATAAATCATGAAATAAGGTGGTACCGCGCTTACTTAGGCGTCCTTAATTTATGATTTTTTATTTGGAGACTCTTATAATAAAAAGTGAGTAGATTCAAAAAGTTTGATACAATTAAACTAGAAAGGATTGAAAGCAATGAGAGTTGAAGAAAAAATTGAAAGAATCAAAGAAACAACATTAATATGTGG
>JAQVWT010000055.1 GCA_028709545.1 Bacilli bacterium | reverse complement strand
AAACTAACGATAAAACCATTTCTGTAAATGCTCTAGCAGATCTAAGAAAAGAATATGGATTTAATATTGAAGATTCTGATTTAAAATCAAAATATTCAACTTTAATAAGTAATCAATTACTTTCACTTAGAACAAACGCAGAATAATAAATCACTAAAAAACCATGATTCAAAATCATGGTTTTTTTACTACATAATTATTAATTTCTTTTAATTTAATTTTTCGCATTATAATAATAAAAATTAATGAAAAAATAAATAAAAAGATATCTATTATATAATTAATTGTTCCTGTTTTATAAATTAAATCAAAAGCAGAGCTTATTATTGCAATTATTATACCTATTACTGCTACTGTAAATAATCTATTTGCTTTTTGATAAACTAAACTATCTTTACTTTTTAAAAACTGCTTTTTAATCTTTAACTGCTTTTCTTTAGTTAATGTTTGATATTTTAATTTCATATTTCCTCCCCGCTTTTTATAGTATCATTTATTAATTCTTTTGAATATCCTTTTTGATATAATTTTTGTTTTAATATTAAATTTAATTTTGGTTGTTTGTATTTATTACTAAACTTTTTTAAAATTTTTTCATAATCTTTTTTTATTAAAGCAATATCATTTGCAATTATTAAATCTAATTTATTTATAAATAATTTTTTAGTATATCCTAAAGAAATTAAATAATTATAAATATTTATTTTTAAAGCATTCGTACTTAGTTTGTGATTAGCTTTAGATTTCTTTTTAATTAAATTATCAATCTTAGAATTAAAGTCTTTGTTTAAAATAATGTCTTTTTCATCAATACCGAGTTTAATTAAGTTATTCTTTATTCTCTCTGGTCCATGAGTTGTTAAATTATATTTGTCATTAATATAGCTTTCCATAAACTTTTTATCATCTAAATACTTTTCTTTTTTAAGTTTGTTAATTGTAAAATTTCTACTTGCTTTATCAAAGTTTTGTTTTTTTAGGTAATTATCTATTTCTAAAATAGAACGCATTTTTTTGTTTAAATATTTTAGCGCTAAGTAATAAGCTTTTAATTGGTTGTTTTCTGCAATAATGGACTTCAGGCTAGAATTATCTATTTCTTTTTTAAACAAAAGTTCATGCTTAATAATAATATCATCATAGAGATTTACTCTTTGATTATTTTCTAAAGTTAGTTCATATTCGTTATTTATAATTTTTTTATAATTAATTATTTTCATAAAACCTCATTTGTATTATAACAAAAAGTAATGTGTTATTCATTACTTTTTAATTTTTTTTCTTTGTTCTTTATGATTTTACTAACTTTGGACTTATTATAGCCAAGCAATATTGTAATTAGAGCAAGAACAAATAACGCTCCACCTAAGGCATATATAATAAAGTTTTTTTCACTTATTTGCTCAAATAAAGATGTATGTGAATCAACATCAAACATCTGAATGGTTTGATTAGTACTATCATAGTTATAAAAGCTTGATTTACCTGTTGCTAAATCTGTTCCATATATAATAAAGTGTTTACTAGATAAGTTTATTTGATATGCATTAATTGTATCATTACCGATTTTTAATGTTGATTTTATAAATCCTTTTAGAGCATCTTTATAACTTGAATCAATTTTAATAGATGATAAATTATTAGTAATTATAATAAACTTTTCTCCAACTTTATCTTTATTCCATTCATAAAAACCTAAAACTTTTTTTTCATTACTTGCATACACTAGTGTTAAATTAAGTTTTGCATTGTAAAGAACTGGTATTTCTTCTTCGTTAATTATTATTGTTTCTTCGATAAAATGAAGTGGTATTTCTTCTGGAAGTTTACGATTAATATTAAACTTACCAACTTTAAGAGGTTCTTTTTCTGGAACTGTTAAATTGATAGTATATGTTTTAGTCGCGCCATTTTCTGCTTTAACTACAAGTGGTATTATATTATTTCCTTCTATCACGTCTACTGTTCCCGCTCCGCTTACTCTCGCTTTTGAATCAGCGGTTTTAGCGTTAATAACTATTTCTTTAGTTCCAGCTTTAGCAACTGCTTCGTATTCTAAAGTCCCTTTATCAAATTTAGGAGATATATCAATGTTTTCAATATCAAGAGATGATAAATTGTTGTTTGAAGAATAAACAATAACTACTGGCTCACTAATTGTAACTGTGGCTCCGCCAGCAGTTGTATTAATATAAGATACAGTCTCATAATCGGCAATTTTGGCATTATTTATACTTACTGTAGCAGACCCAAGACCAACTGCTCTAAACTTGTAAGTATATGTTTTACTTGTATAAGAGCCATCGCCATAATCTACTACTGATGTGCTGCCGGATTGTAGACTTAATTTAGTTGAATCATAACCAACATTAAATTGCCATGACCCAATAGGCTTATCTGCGCTTACTCTTACTGTTACATTAAATGTATTATTAAGGGATACCTTAGTTGATGAAACAGTAGCTCTAATGCTTCCCGATGAAGCGGAAGCTGTAATCGGAAATAGAAGCATAAACATTATTGCGATTAATATTTTTGTTTTTTTCATATTACCTTTCTTTCTACTGAGAAATATTCCCAGTTCCTAATATATATTTTTGTATAGTTAGTAAATCTAAGATATCAACTTTTCCATCTTTATTTACATCAGATGCTTTAAGATAAGAATCAGATATTTTAGCTGAATTTAAGAGATGTTTTTGAATAGTTAACAAATCTAAGATATCTATTACTCCATCACCTGTATTATCACCATAGATTACTAAATTGTATGTTTTTGAACCATTATTAGTAATTGTTAATGTAGTTCCTGTTCCAATTTTTTTATTATTAAGAGATACTGTAGCGGTTGAAAAATTACTTTTAATTAAAGTGATTAAATTATCTGGTGTAGTCATAATATTGTTTCCAGATAAGAATTTAGAGTTAATATTTATTCCTAACCTTGAAATTATTTCATCTGGCGTAAACTGGCTTGTTTCAATTTTTTTGATAACTATATTATAAGTTCTAGTATTACCAGCAGCAGCCGTTACCACAACATTTATAGTAGTTGAGTCAGTTGTTAAGTTAACATTTCCTATTCCACTTACGACTGCGTTTGTATTAGTAGCTTCTGCTGAAACGTTTACGCTTGCAACATCTTTATTAACTGAACAATTATAATTAAGCGCACTTGGTGTAAATGTTGGCATTAAATAGCAACCAGGAATATTTAAATATTTTAAAGTTGCGTCTTCATTTCCATCTGAGCTTAGTGAAGTAAATGCTGGCATACCATCGTATACAGGTATTTTAAATACTATTTTTTCTTGAATAACCCCACCCTCATAATAACTTTTATAAGCAGAATACGATTCTGTATATGGAGCTCTAATATTTTGCATATACTGATTTCGATAATAATTACTACTATTAATAACATTAAATTTTTGGAAATAATTAGTATCTTGTCCAGTTGTTGGGTTTGTATATTTATCATATAAAAACTTAGCTCCACCCTTAATGGTTGCGTATGGACTATTCCATTCGGAAGTTCTTGCATATTCTAGGGCTCTTATTAAAGCTGATTTACCATCATATGCATAAGCATTTATATTAAAGAAATTATAATAGCCAGGAAAATCATCATGATTTCCATTTACTTTAGTCCCAAAATTCCATCCTTGTTCCAAATTAATCCTAGCAATCATATGAATAGGATTAATATTAATATTACTACCTTCACTTTTTTTAGCTGCTTCAATAAATGCCTCTCTATAACTCATAGGTATTTGATCATTACATGGCGCAGTTTTATTATTACATTTAAATGCAGATGGAAATATCGAAATATTATGTTTACTTATGGCGATGTCAATTACACTGTTTGTATGAACCTTTTCATTAAAATCTAGTTGCTCAAACATCAAAATATGCCCTTCATTTAAAAAATTTCTAGGATCCATATAATACTTTACAGTTTGAACGGATGCAGCAAACCAGCCAGGCTCATAATTTTTCCACTCACCGTCTTGGTAAGCCTCATCTACAGTACTTCGCAAAGCAGTATTACTACTGTCTAATAAATTTTTACTTGGATCAGAAGTTTCTCCACTAATAACACTATTCCAATTAGGCACATTTTTAACAGCAATAAATTCCCAGTGTGTATTTATTGTTTTCAAAACAGCTAATTTATAAGCATAGGTATCATCAAAACCTAAGTCTCTCATATTATTAACCGTTGTGTCCTCAATATTAAAGATTTCTTTTTTTACTAAACTATTATTTTTTGGTATATATCCAGTATGATAAAAACTACTATACTGAAAATAAATTTTATAAAAATCATTTTCCTCGCTTAGAATCTCAAAAGTTTCGGGATAGTTTAAATTAATAATATATCCTGTATCATTTCTCAATACACTACTGCTAGTACTTGGGTTAGAATAAACGTTAGTATTTTTGCCTGCATTAATAGTTCCTTTTATATAAGTAGTATCAGCCATAACGTCTGACATAATAAAAAATGATATTATTAATAATATTACAAATGTTATTTTTTTCACTTTTGTATCACCTACTACACATTTACATTATAACAAAAAACGTCAATGTTTTCATCTTTTCGGAAAGCTTTTGTAAACATTGACGTTTCATTAACAATTTGAGTGGGTATCAACTTTTTCTCAGATTTATATAACTTTGAAACCACTGACTAAAACCAGAAGAAGTTTGGTAATAAATAATATCTTCATTTTGATCAGGTTCTAAATAATCTATTACTTCTCCTTTTCTAAAAACAACAAACGAAGGATAATGTTTAATTTTATCAGATAATTGTTTTTGAATTTCAGAAAACTGAATTTCGTAGAAAGTAAGCTTTTGTTCTTCTCGGAATTCAGATACAACCGCCTCAAAATCTGCAGATGTAGCGCACAAATCTTGATAAATCGCGAGTGCGAATGATTCTTTATTATTAATTAACTCATCTAGTTGTTTAATATTTATTTTTATTACTTTATCTTCATTATAATATTTTTCTTCTAAATAAAATTTGGTTTCTACATTAGAAATTAAAATTAAATAAGATATTATCGTTAATAAGACACCAGTTATTAATAACTTTTTTTTCATTAATCTACCTTATTAAGAGTATCAAAATTTATATCATGATAAGATACTTTCCAAAAATCATAACTAACTTTGTTATTAATAGTCTTTTTTATAATTATATTATTATCACCTTTATAAAACCAATGTCCACCAGTATTGTATATTTTATCTTTATCCCAACCTAGATTAATTAACATTTCTTTCATCATACCAGAATATCCTCCGCCACCACACATTAATAAAATGTTTTTATCTTTAGGAAAATAATATTCTAAAAACTCCATTGACTCTTTATAATTAGCGGTATAACCATCTTCATTTGCAGTAAATAAAGTTTTTCCTTGATAAGTATTCCCTACTTCTTCTGGTAAACCAGTAACATTTAATATAAGCGGAAAAGGCACTGCTTCAAAACCTGTAATAATTCCAGATAAATATGAGTCCCCACCTATACTTTCGTAATCTCCTTCATCAATTAACATCCTCATATCACGATAAACAGTATCACTACGATTTAAATAATTATCGATTGTTTCTTCGTTTATGTTCTTATCGATACCAAAATTAATACCTCTAATACCTTCAGTTACTTCTGGTTTTGGTAATGGTTTTAATTTATTACCTTTCATATTAAATGCGATAACTATACTAACAATTATAATTATAATCATTATTAATTTTATTCCTTTTTTCATATCTTTTCCTCCTTAATCATTTTATAAATAATAAAACAATAAAGCGATAAAGCATTGGTTGAATTTACTCGAGTTTGATTTGAGTGAAAAAAAAGACCACTTGGTCTTATAATTTTTCTATTACTGAAGCATTTTTTTCAATACATCTTATTAAATCAGCCTGATCATATTTAGCAAATATAGCTTTAAAACGATCTGGATTTATTAAGAACATTTTAACATGCCCACTAAAAACTTCTTTAATATTTTTTACC
>JAQVWT010000054.1 GCA_028709545.1 Bacilli bacterium | reverse complement strand
TTTTTCCAAAACCTGTTGAAAATGTGTTAAAATATTCATTAAGAAGAACCTCCGTTTATTGTTCAAATTTATTTTAACAGAGATCTTCTTTTTTTTATACCTTCCCCTAAAACATTTTACACTATCATTTTAAATTAATCATTGACTTTCTGGTATCTTGAGTTTATAATTGTACCAGAGAGTAGGTTTTGCCGTGATTAAACTAAATAACTTAAATAGAAAAGGGTTTACTTTGGTAGAGTTACTAGCTGTTATCGTCGTTTTGGCAATTATTATGATTGTTGCCGTGCCAGCAGTAATAAATACTATGAATGATGCTCAAAAAGGAACATTTAAAATATTTGCAGAAAGGGCTATTACTAAAGCGCAAGAAAAATATCAATTAGATTTGATGGTAGGGGAGACTAAACATAAAAATGGTAATGATTATTGCTATGAGTTAGAAGACTTAGAATTAGGAGAAAAAAGTACTTATAATGGTTTTGTAGAAGTCACTCTTGATGCTAATTTAAAACCCGCTTTTAAAGTTACAATATCAGATGCTAGTTTCAGCATGAGTGATGCAACATATTCAGATCTAGTAAATGATACAATCCAGTTTAATCCTCCAACAACTGGTTTAGAATGTCCTTAAGAAAAAAATCAAGAACTTCTTGATTTTTTTTCTGCTGAAGTATATACTTGCATATAGGTGATGTAAAATGTTAATAATCGGTTCTCATGTTAATTTTAGAGAAGATCAATTATTAGGTAGTGTTAAAGATATAATTAAATATGGTGGTAATACTTTTATGTTTTATACTGGAGCTCCACAAAATAGTATTAGAAGAGCACTTGATGATAGTTTAACTATTAAGGCATATCATTTAATGAAAGAACATAATATCTTACTTGATAAAGTTGTTTGTCATGCTCCTTATGTAATTAATCTTGCTAATAATAGTGATCCATTAAAATATCGGTTTAGTCAAGATTTTCTTAGAAAAGAAATTGATAGATGTATTTTACTGGGAGTGAAATATTTAGTTCTTCATCCGGGCTCGGCTGTAAAGTGCGAGAAAAATGCAGCTTTATATAATATTATAAAAGGACTAAATAGAGTTCTAGCAAGTGATGATAATATAATTATATTACTTGAGACAATGGCAGGTAAAGGAACAGAACTAGGTATAAATATAGAAGAACTTAAAACAATTATTGATAATATTACCTATCAAGATAAAATAGGGGTTTGTCTTGATACTTGTCATTTAAATGATTCGGGAATTGATATAAATAATTTTGATTTGTATTTAGATCAGTTTGAAGATAAAATTGGTCTTGATAAAATAAAATGTATTCATATTAATGATAGTAAGAATGAAGTAGGGATGCATAAAGATCGTCACGCCAATCTTGGCTTTGGGACAATTGGTTTTGATGCATTAATAGATGTTATTTATAATGAAAGATTATCAGGTATTCCTAAAATATTAGAAACTCCTTATGTTGATGATATGCC
The DNA here is from genome assembly GCA_028709545.1 of Bacilli bacterium. Taxonomy (GTDB): domain Bacteria; phylum Bacillota_I; class Bacilli_A; order RF39; family UBA660; genus DUUS01. The sequence continues at coordinate 4,752 of JAQVWT010000054.1, read as the reverse complement.
ACCATATAAATATGAAATAGCTATGATTAAAAACAAAAAATTCAATCCTAACTTAATAGATGAAATAATAGAAAGAATGTAAAAATATTCCCGTTATAAATAACGAGAATATTTTTTTATTAATGCTTCAATTTTAAAATAATTATCTCTTGAAAATTTATCTTGATACTTAGAAAAATTAAAATTGTTAGGTTTTACTAAAATATCTTGATAGCTATTTTTAACAAAGTTATAAGTAAAATCTAGTTCACAAGAAGAAAGATTTATATTATTATTAAGTGCAAAATTATTAACATCTTCCTTAGTTAAATTTTTGATATAATTCTCTATTATATTAAACATTATCCACCTCTTTATTATTATATGTATCGAGATTAAAAAATTACTTATACTAAAAATATGAAAAAGATATTAACAATTATTTTAGCAGTTATAAATTTGCTGATTATTAGCAGATTATCTTTTTTATGTATTTATAAAAAAGATTATTATACTGATACTTTATTTAAAAATAATAATCAAGTTTTAGATGGAATGACTGCTCCTCGAGGGAGAATTCTTGATATAAATGGTAATATTTTAGTTGATAATGTCGGGGTTAAATCAATTATATATAATAAACTTAATATTGGTTTAGGAAAAGAAATTGAAATATCTAAAGTACTTGCTGATGTTCTTGAAATCGATGTTAGTATAAGTCAGTTTAATTTAAAATATTATTATTATTTAACTAATAAAGAAAAACTTGATAATAGGATAGGTGATGAGGTCTTAAAATTATATCGAGAAAGAAAAATAACTAGTAATCAATTACTTCTTAAAAAATTAGATTTAATAAGTGAAATTGATCTTAAAAGTGTAGATCAGAAAGCTGCATATTTTTATTATTTGATGAATAATGGTTATTCATATCAAGATAAAATAATTAAAGAAGATATTTCAGATGAGGAATATATTTTAATAAATAATTTAAATCTAGATGGAATTAGAACTGATATTACTTGGGAAAGAATATATCCATATGGAAGAGTTTTAAAAGATGTATTTGGTAATGTATCAACATATAAGCAAGGAGTTCCAGCCGATAAAATAGAATATTTAGACATTGGTTATAAACTTAATGACAGAGTTGGTTTAAATAATCTTGAATATATATATGATAGTTATTTAAAAGGAAAGAAAGCTAAGTATGAAGTTAAAGATAATAAATTAAAACTAATAAGCAGTTATGAAAGAGGAAAAGATATTGTTTTATCAATTGATATTAATCTTCAGCTTGCAGTAGAGGCAATTTTAGAAAAAGAAATGAAGAATGCAAAAAAATCTATTAATTCTAAATATTATAATGAAAGTTATATTGTTATAAGTAATCCTCAAGACGGAGGTATTATATCTTTAATAGGTAAAAAGATAAAAGAAGATAATACATTTCTTGACTACTCTTATTATAATGTAATTAATGCCTATAACTTAGGTAGTGTTGTTAAAGGAGCAACTATTAGTGTTGGTTATAAAAACAATATTATTAATGAGGCAACAAAGGTACTAGATTCTTGTGTAAGACTTTATGGCGGCAAAGATAAATGTTCTTGGATTAGTATTGGCATGGTCGATGATATTAAGGCGCTAAAAATGTCTAGTAACTATTTTCAGTATTTAATAGCAGTTGGTTTAACCGGGAAAAAATACACACCGGGAATTAAATTAAACGTTAAAGAAGAACATTTCCTTGAGTACCGTAATGTTCTTGCTGATTATGGTTTAGGAAGTTTAACAAAGATTGATTTATCAAAAGAAGGAACTGGTCAAAAAAGTACTGATTATACAGCAGATCAGCTGCTTAATATGGCAGTAGGTCATTATGATACATATACCCCAGTATCACTTGCCCAGTATATTAATACGATAGCAACCGGAGTAAGGCGTGAATTATCACTCTTAAAATATGTCCTTAATTCTGATGGTAGTATTTTATATGAAAAAGAAAATAAAGTTTTAAATAAAGTGCCGATTAAAAATAAATATTTATTAAGGATTCAAGCTGGATTTAACGAAGTTAATGCATCAGGTACAGCCTATAGTTATACTAATCATAAATTTACATCTGCTGGTAAAACAGGGACAGCTGATTCATATTTAGATACTGATTTAGACGGCGTAGTTGATACTTTAACTAAGACAACTTCATATGTTATGTATGCTCCCTATGAAAACCCGGAAATATCAGTTGCAATCGTCAGTCCAAATATTAGTTATAAAAATAAGACAAGTGATTATCGCTACCCAATTAATTCTCGGGTTTCAAGAGAGATAACTAATTTAATCTTAAATGATTGAAAAAAGATCTAAAATTTAGTATATTAAGTGTGGTGATAAAAAGATGAATGGCAAAACAGTAGTTAGTATATTTATTATAATTTTAATTTTTTTAAGTTTTATAACATATTATAAACTAAAAGATTTTCCTGTAAGTGATGCTTGTTGCAAGGATATTAAAAATTCAGCAAGTAATGTATGTATAAAATGTAGTGATTATTCGTTATTTGAAAAAATCATCTATGTCTGGAAATACTCTTGATATAAAGACTTTTACTGTGATATAATACAAAAGGCAAAGAAGGAGGCATATTATGGCAAAGAAAAACGAAAATAGAAATCCAGTTGAATTAAAATGTTCAGTTTGTGGTTTTATGATTAGACCAACTGAAAAAAACAAAGCTAATACTCCAGATCGTTTGGAACTAAATAAATTTTGTAAAAAATGTAATAAAATTCAAGTATTTAAAGAAAAGAAATAGGTGATGCAAGATGAATATTAATATTAATGATATTAAAAATGGTATGACTGTTATTATTAATGGTAATTTATGTTTAATCCAAGAATTTCAACATGTTAAACCTGGTAAAGGTCCAGCTTTTTGTCGAATAAAATTTAAGAACTTAAAAACTGGTTCGATTATTGAAGAAACTTTTAATACTAATATTAAGTTTGAATCAGCTCATGTTGATAAATTAAAAATGCAATATTTATATAATCAAGGTTCTTTATATGTATTTATGAATGTTGTTGATTATTCTCAGCTGGAAATAGATAAAGAAATACTAGAAGATAATATTCCTTATTTAAAAGAAGGATTAGAAATTGAAATTCATATTTATAATGGTGATATTATTGGAGTTTATTTACCTGATAAAATCGAGTATGAGGTAGTTGAGACAACTGATGCTACTAAAGGTAATACAACAAGTAATGCTTATAAAGATGCAACTATTGAAACTGGATTAGTAGTTAAAGTGCCTTTATTTATAGGTACTGGTGAAAATATAGTTATTACGACTAAGGATGGAAAATATTCAAGTCGAGCTTAGGCTCTTTTTTTCTTGAATAAGAAGTTTAAAAATGATATCATGTTAATGTTAGAGAGTAAATAAGGATAGAGGCATAAAGATGAGTAAAGTAGCAAGTGTATTTTCTGGAAAAGGTGGAGTTGGTAAAACTACATTTATTTTATGTTTAGCTGGTGTTCTTTCTAATATGAAAAAGCGAGTATTAATTATTGATGCTGATCTATATAATGGAGGAATAGCTACATCTCTTAATCGGGAAGTAAAAAAGACTCTTTATGATTTTCATAAAGAGTTTAAAAGTGGTAAGAGTCCTGATTTTACCGAATATGTAACTAAATATAATCAGTATATAGATTTTATTGCTGCCCCTAAAACAATTAAGGAAGCTAGTAGTGTTACCTTTGATTCTCTTGATTCTATTATTGCTGAAAGTAATTTATTATATGATGTTGTTTTATTTGACACTAATCATATTTATAATAATTTTAATGATTTATTGTTAAAAAGAATGAATAATATATTTTATTTAGTAACAAATGATTCTCTTGATTTAAAAAATTCTGATAATAATTTAAACGCGATTAGAAAGTTTACTAATAATATTGATGTTATTTTAAATTATAGTATCCATTTTAATCGTGAATATTTTATATTATATGATATTAAAAATATTTTACAGTGTAATATTGATTATACGATAAGTAGTAGATTTAATTATGAAAATATTGATAATTTAATTATTAAAGGAGAAATTATGACGATTAGTAGTCAAAAATGGTATGATTATAAAATATTTAATTTAATAGCTAAATCATTATTGAAAGAGAGAAAATAATGGATACTAAACTTAAATTATTATTAATATTATCTATAGTTATGATTTTTGTTTTAGTTATTTTTACTTATTATTTATTAATATTTAAAAGAAGTAATAAACTAAAAAAAAGACTAACTAGTTATAAAAAAGAAAAAAAATAGATATCTATTTTTTTTCTTTTGGTCTGTTTAAAAATAAAATTGCACTGCCGACAACAACAATATTAATTATTGAAGTATAGAGGGATCTTTTTTCATAATATATATTATCTTTTTCTGATAAAAGATAATTATCATACATGTTCATGCAATCATCTTCATCTTCATCTTCATATTTAGAAGAACAGTAGCCAGTTTGATATTCTTTATAAGAATAATCTGGTTTTCGAACTGTTAAGTTAACAATACTGTTTCCTGTAAAAATAAGTGCTCCTAATAACCATATTATTAAGATTCCATTGGTGATTTTAAGGATTAATTCTTTGTCTTTACTGAATAAATTTATTTTAATCACCTCCTTTATTTATGCTCTAATTATATCTAAATACAGTTAATGTGTAAAGAAATAAAGATATATTTAAATAATGG
>JAQVWT010000013.1:5486-26185 GCA_028709545.1 Bacilli bacterium | reverse complement strand
TGGGTTTATAAATAGAATTAAATCAGTACCATTATATGCTATATTTTGTTTGGCTGATTTATAAATCTTTACATTAGAAAAATAAAATGATATCCTTAAAACAGGTGATAAACATGAAAAGAATACTACTTCTATTAATATTACTTATTCCTTTAAGTGCTAAAGCAGAAGTAAAAATAACTAATCATTTAATCGATGCTGAAATAGAAATAGCTGGAGGTTTAAGAGTTAAAGAGTTAATTGTTTTTGATGGAAATATCCAAGATTTTTCTAGAACCCTTAATTATAAAATGATAGATGATGTATGGGATCAAAAAACTATCAATTTCAGTGATGGATCAATGTATAATGGTTATAGTTTAGAGAATGTTAAAGTAGCTGTTACTGCAGCCCCTAATGATATAAACTTTGATATTTTTAAAGAGGATAGAGATAATTATCTTCCTATATTAGATCCTAAAAATAAAAATAAAACTAATAGTTTTTATACCAATATAAAAAATAGTTTAGGATCAACTATTAATATTCACAGTGTTTCTAAAGAAGAGGCTATCGCTTACTATATAGAATATGTTATTAGTAATGTAATTTTAGTTCATAATGATGTTGGGGAGCTTAATTATACATTTAAGAATTTAGATATTGGAGCTAGTAATACTATTATTAGATTAATAATACCTTACAGCACCGATAGTGATGTATATAACTTTTGGGTTCATGGTCCGGCTAGCGGAGCTTTACAAGAAGTAGTTACTTCATCAGGTGATAAGATAGGAGTAATAACTGAATTTGCTAATTTAAAAAATGATGTCAATTTTAGAATGACTCTACCTAAAGAACAAGTAGGTATTGATATTTATTTAAATAAAACTAATACTGATGCTTTAGATAAAATATTAGAAATAGAAAACGCTAAATTAAAAAATAATGATAAAGTATTGGAAATTATTAAATATTCTTTAATAGTAGTTAGTATTATTTATGTAATAGGGTCATTTATTCTAATAAAATATCATGATAAGTCTATATTTAAATTATATATATTACTTGGATCAATTTTAACATTATTTAATTTTATATTTAAATATCATATTATTTATTTATATTTTATTTTATTGTTTCCAGTAACTATAAATTTCATAAACAAGAAACACTTATAAATTTCTTGTTTTTTTCACTTTACAAATGTAAAGTATTTTAAATTTCTTTATGATAAAATAGAAGCAGGAGTTGTTATTGTGGCAAAGAAAGAAAAAGTTAAAAAAAATAAAAAGAAATCTAATTCTTTTTATAAAATATTATCTTTCATTTTAATAGTTATTAGTGTTTTAGCAGCTAGTGTTATTTTATATTTTGAAGTATTACCAACTAAATATTTAATTGTTTTATTTGTAATACTTGCTTTAATTGTTTTGGGAATAAGTTATAAGCTTAATTCCAGGACTTCTTTATTTACTAAACTCTTGATGTCACTTCTTACTTTTATTATTCTTTTAATTGAAGCGGTGGGTATTTTTTATGCATTTGGGACAATAGACTTTTTAAATAATATATTTGATACAGGGTTTAGAGTAGAGACTTATAATGTATATGTTTTAAAAGATAGTCCTTATGAAAAGTTAAAAGATTTAAAAGATAAGAAAATATCTGTTTATGAATCTAGTGCTGAAACTTATGAAAAAGCAGTCCTTAAATTAAATGATAAACTAGATTATGATAAGCATCTTGAAGGTAGTATTACAACTAGTATTAATCAAGTAATTAATAAAGAAACAGAAGCAGTATTTATAAGTGAATCATTAATAAGTATTTATAAAGAAGAACATGAAGAGGAATATAATCAGCTACGAGTTCTTGATTCAATTGATATTCTTACTAAAACAAAAGGTGATTTTAAAATAGTTGATGTTCGGCGCAAACCATTCGTTGTATATTTAAGTGGATCAGATGCTGAGGGGAGCATTAATAAAGTATCCCGAAGTGATGTTAATTTACTTGCTGTAGTTAATCCTAAAAAGGGAAAAATAATTCTAATTAATACTCCAAGAGATTATTATATAGCTCTAGCAAGTAAAAACGCTAAAGATAAATTAACTCATGCAGGAATATATGGTATTGAAGAATCAGCTTTAACTTTAGCAGCTTTATATGAAGTTGATGTTAACTATTATGCCAGGGTTAATTTTACTTCATTTGTTAAAATTATCGATGCTTTAAATGGCATTGAAGTAGATTCTAAATTTTCATTTAGTTATGATGGATATACATTTAAAAAAGGCTCTAATAGTTTAACTGGAGCATCAGCTCTTGCTTTTAGTAGGGGAAGATCAATGCTTCCAGAGGGAGATATTAGTAGAGGATATAATCAACAAGCAGTTATTGCAGGAATTATTAATAAAGTATCTAGTCCTAGTTTACTAACTAAATATAATAGTCTTCTTAATTCATTAGAATCTGGAGTTATGACTAACATTGATAAAAACGCGATTACTAAACTAGTTAATCTTCAGCTTGATGAAAATATTAAGTGGGAGATTGAAAACTATAATGCTAAAGGAACAGGTGCAGACATGCCTACTTACAGCGCAGGCTCAGTTAAACTTTCAGTCTTAGAACCAGATGAAGAAAGTATAAATGAAATAAAATTAAAGATCAAAGAACTAATGAATTAAAGATTAGTTCTTTCTTTTATATATTCCTTGCTTGAAAGAATATATTTATATAAAATAGAATCTCTTAGAATACAAAACCAAGCCTCTTTATAAGCTTTATTTCTTCTTTCCCAAAATAAGATAGGTTCAAAAGCTTCGTTAGATAGTTCAATTAATTCTTTCATATTTTTAATATCTATTGTTTCCCAGTTAGTATATTTAATAAAATTCGTAACTTCTACAATTCGGTTATCATAATCTTTTAAGATCTTATTTCTTTCTAAAATATAGGGATTTTTATACTTATCTAAAATTCTTTTTATTAAATAATAATTAATAAATATAACTACAATTATTAGTGAGATATAGATTATTAACTTAACAAATATTGTTTCTTTAGTTAGAGGAGGAGTTGTATATTTAATTTCTTCTTCACTAAAATTTTTAGAAATGTTTATATCAAATACTTTTGTATTTAGAGGAATATTAACCAGGACTATATGATTATTATCGTTTATATTAACAATTAATTTTACTTCAAGATTTACTACCGGACTAATATTAAACTCATCAATAAATTTTAAAACAAGGCCACTGAATTGTTCTAAATAAATATCTGTTTCTTCTTTTATTTCTAAATTATTTTTAAAAGTACTGCTTATTTTTTCTAAAAGATTATAATTTTTAGTCCAAACCGGACTACCTCCGGCATCACCAGTGGTGGCAGTTAAGCTTGCGACTACTTGGTAATCATAATCAAGAACTAAATCTGTATCTATTTGATAACTATAATTAAATTTTATTTTAATATAATCAACTAAATCAGTAATATAAGCATAATTATTTTCTAAAATATTATCTTCAAGATAGGGATTATCAATTATATTAACCTCATATGTAGTATTGTCATTTATTTTCGCAATCGAGGAAATATTATCTTCATCACCTAAAGCAGCTTTCAAATATTTTATAACATAAAAACAAAATACTATATTTATAATAGTACTTAAACTAACTATAATTAAAATAATATACTTGTCTTTATCTTTCAATATATTTTACCTACCTGTTTCAATATCTGGTGCCTCATTATTTAAAATATTATATATAAATAAACTAGGATATCCTAAATATTTTATTTTAAAAAGATAGCAACCAGTTAAGTTGTTGCTAGTTACTTTTTCTTTATCCTCTTTAATATTATTATCACCTTTAACAGTAAGTTCTATTCCATTTTGATTTATGTTTGTTTTTATTACCCGGTGAATAATATTATAATTATCATGTTCATATCTAATAATAGTTCCATCAGTGATATTATTTATATCACAAGACTTAATAATTACAATATCACCTTTATTTAAACTTGGCCTCATACTTGCGGTTAATATCACTGATGGCTTAATTGAAAAAGCTCCTAAAGAAAACATCATAACAATAAAAACACTAGTAAAACCAAGAAGTAGCTTAGACGGTTTTTCTATTTGGATATTATCTTTACTATGAAGATTATTTTTGATAATTATAAATGTAAATAAAGGAAATAATAATTTAAATATTAAAAGAATTAAATCACTATATTGTGGCGCGATTGGTACTAGTAAAGAAGGTATATTTAAAAACGCTTGATATAAACAGGCATTTACTGGTCCGCCATGATAACCTAAATATGAAGTATATATATCTGCTCCTAAGACAGGCAATATATATTTAATTAAAACCAGGGGAATATTTTGTTTATCTTGAAGTAAATCAATTATTAAAGGAAGATTAATATTTGATAAAAAGATAATGAAAGTGACTATTATAATAAAATAAATAGATTTTTTATTAATTAAAATAGCTTTAATATAATTTTTTAATATAATAACTAAAATAATACTAAAAAGATTAATAGTGATCCCATTTACTGAAGTTAAATAGGTATTGCTTCCATAGCCAACAAAATAACCTAAAGAATAAAAAAGTATTTGATATAAAAGGACACTTATTAAATTAGTCTCTAAAATTCTTTTTTTATTTACATAATAAAAATTCTTTTTTTTAAGTAATATTAAAAGTATTAACCAAACGATTGGATTAATAATATATCTAAAAAGATCATTTGATATAAAGATAAACTGGCTGATTAAAATATAAATAAATACTCCAAATAAATATAGATATTTCATTATCTAACCATTACTGTATATTTATTGGGTATGTAGTTTTGAATATTTGTCTGTAGCTGAAGACCAAAGCTAGTGCTTTGGTTATTTTCAAGTCTTCCATTATAGCTTTCATTTTTAATAAGTAAAATATTATTATTAGTACTAAAAATTGCGTTCCAGCCACTTAAATAATTAGTGTTTTCTGGAAGTTCTAAAGATATTTGCCAGTATGTAAGCTGCACACCAGTTTTATTTTGAACAGTTACATTATACTGATAAGTATAGTTTCCCCAACCATTACTAATAGTAAAATTAACAAGAAATAAATCATTATCTATTTCCGTACTACTAGTATTACTTTCAAGCTTGATTTTATTTAATTTTAGATTATTAGTACTTACTGTTACGATAAAATTTATTTCAACACTTTGATCAGGTGAAACAATCTTACTACTATTAATAATAATGTTTTTATTATCTACCTCATAAGTATAATTCCAATAATCAACTTTTATTATTTCGGTATTAAAACTCAAAGTAAGAGTAAAGTTATCAAATGCATCACTACCAATATTTTTTAAATAAAAACTATATTGAAATTTATAAGTATTACTCTCTTGCCATGAATTAATATTTAAATTATCGATTGTTAAGCTAGGATTACTACCACTATCAATAATATAACCATCACTTGATGCACCAGAAACAATACCTTTAATATTTACTTTTTCTGATAAAAGAGAATAACTAGTTCCGATAACTAGAAGAGTTATTAAAAATATTTGCATTAAGTAAGATTTTTTTCTTTTTCTTCTTCTCATTTTTCACTACCCATTTATATTATGGACTCATAAAATAAGCTCTATACTTTTATGATTAATTTAATATTTTAGTTCCATAATAATAATGAATTTAAAATAAGGAGGTGGTATAATGCGAGAACGAAAAAATAGAATGTATATTTTAGGACTACTAGCATTTGTTTTACTTTTAACTGGAGCTTACGCACTTTTTGCAACAACACTTAATATAACTGGTAGAGCTGGTGGCGAAACTGAATTTAAAATAGAATTCTCTGAACATAATGTTTCAAATGAAGAAAAAGCCCAGGTAAGTTTAGATTCTCTTAATACAACGATGGATATAACAGCAGACCTTTCTTATCCCGGTGATACAGTAACAATATTTTTTACAATTAAAAATACCGGAAGGCTTAGTGCAACGGTTGATGATTTAATTATAAATGAAAATAGTTCAACTGATTTTAGTATAAGTATTACGGGTCTTGATGCAATCGAAGGAACAACTTTAGCCCCAGATGCTGAGACATCCGGATCAATAATTGTTACTTGGAATGTAGGTTCTACTAATGAGGCGCCAGATGATGTAAACTTCTCAGTAACAGTAGATTATGTTCAGTCAACATAAGGTTTTAGTCATTTAAGTGACTTTTTCTTTTGTTATTATTGAAAGTATTTTTAATTACTGATAAAATAAAGAAAAGAAAGAGTTGAAATATATGAACTTAATTGATTATTTAGAAAATAAACTAACAGAAATTATTAAAGACTTGGGATATTTTAACAATGCTAGATTAATAATAAGTAACAGACCTGATTTAGGTGATTATCAATATAATGGAGCTTTTAGTCTTGCCAAAGAAATGAAGAAAAATCCTAATGAAGTTGCCAGTATTATTGCCGATGAATTAAAAAAACATAACCTTTTTAGTAAAGTTGATGTAGTAGGTGGATTTATTAATTTAACAATTGATAATAAATTACTTATTAAATATCTAAATGATATATTTAAAAATCCGGATATTAATCTTTATAAAGAAGATTCTAAGAAAATAATTATTGATTATGGAGGGGCTAATATTGCTAAAGAACTTCATGTCGGACATTTAAGAAGTGCTAATATTGGTGAGGCCTTAAAAAGACTTTTATCATCAGCTGGTCATCAGATGATAAGTGATGTTCATATAGGTGATTGGGGTCGCCCAATGGGAATGATTATTAAAGAAATTAAGGAAATGTATCCAGAACTTCCATTTTTCGATCCTAATTTTAATGGTGTTTATCCAAAAGAACTTCCTATAAAAATAGAAGAACTAAATCAGTTATACCCAAGAGCAAATATTAAAGCCGCAGCAGATGATACATATTTAGAAGAAGCAAAAGAAATTACTACTGCTTTGCAACATGGTCACAAAGGTTACTTAGCTTTATGGCGTTTATTCTATGATTTATCAAGTAAAGATGTAAAAGAAGTTTATCAAAAACTAAATGCTCATTTTGATTTATGGGAAGGTGAAAGTGACGCTGATAAATATATTCCCGAAATGCTTGATTATTTAAATAAAAATAACTTAACTGAGCTAAGTGAAGGAGCAGAAGTTATAAGTGTTAAAAAAGAAGATGATAAAAGAGAAATGCCACCACTTATTTTAAAGAAAAGTGATGGCGGTGTATTATACGCAACAACTGAGCTAGCAACAATTTATTATCGTCAAAAAAGATTTGCTCCAGATGCAATGATTTATTTAACTGATATTCGCCAAGAACTTCATTTTGTTCAAGCTTTTAGAGCAGCTTATAAAACCAATATAGTTCCTATTACTACTGTTTTAGAACATCTAGGCTTTGGTACAATGAATGGTCCATCTGGTAAACCATTTAAAACAAGAGACGGGGGAGTCTTAAGTTTAAAAGGATTAATTAATCTAGTGACAGTTGAAACAAGAAAATTAATCAAAGATAATATTAAAGAAGAAGATAAAGATAATCTTGCCGAAACTCTAGCACTAGCAGCTATAAAATATGCAGATCTCTTGCCAAACCGATCAAGTGATTATATATTTAATCCCGAAGAATTTAGTGATTTAAATGGTAAAACTGGTCCATATCTTTTATATAGTACTGTTAGAATGAAATCACTTTTATCTAAATGTGCAGGAGCAAATCTTTATCCAAATAAGTATCTAAATATTTCAACTAAAGAAGAAAGAGAAATTATTTTAAATTTACTTAAAATGAAAAGTATCTTAGAAAAATCAGTAAGTACGAGAACTCTTAATGAAATAGCCGATTATTTATATAAACTGACAAATAGTTTTAATGCTTTTTATAGTGCACATGAAATATTAAAAGAAAAAGATGAGGATATTAAAAATAGCTGGGTTACTTTAACTAAAGTAGTATATGATATTAATTTAAAACTTTTAGATATACTCGCTATTACGGTTCCGGATAAAATATAATGAGAGTTTTAAGCTTGCAAGACCCTTGGGCTAGTTTAGTAAAAGAGGACAGGAAGTGCATCAAATCCATTTCTATCAATTTTTAATAGGTATTTTAGCTATCTAATAATTTAAATAATTCTTGTTTAGAGTTGATATTTAGTTTTCGATATATATTACTAATATGAGTCTTTACAGTAGGTAAACTAATATATAATTCTTTAGCAAAACTTCCGCTAGTATAACCTGATAATAAGTATTTAACTATTTCATTTTCTCTTTTCGATAATACATCAAAATAATATGTCTGAGTGTTTTTAGACATCGTCTTTTTATATTCACTGCTGATAAAAGGCATTAATGTAAATATTATAATAAATATAATAATAGTAATTATAAAAAGGATCATGATAATATTTTGAATATTATTTTTTAAGATATAGAATAAATAAGTAGTAAATAATAATATAATAATATTATTTAAGATTATAAATGAAATGTATCTATTTTAAATTTATTTTTAAATATTAATAAAATAATAATTGCTAATAATATTGATAGATATAATATATTTGTGCCATTATCTATAAAGTGTGAAAATATTAAAGCGAAATAACCAAAGAATGTAGCAAGATTAATAACGATAAATGTTCCTATTAATATAATAGGTGAGGGTTTATTGTTTTTTATTTTATTATCTATAAGATTTGTATTTATTTTAATTAAAAATAGTCCTATTGTGAATAAAACAAGTAAAATTATAATTAGATACTTAAACTGTATGTAATTTAAAACTAAATTAGTTATAGATAAAGATATTGTTGAAGAGATAAATAATTTCCAAACAGTATTATAATTTAAATAATGAATATATAAACTGATACTAGTAATTATTATCATTGAATAAGGTATTATTAATAGATAAGATAAGGTATAAAGTTTTATAAAATTTATAATAATTAAGCTCAATAGAATAAGTAATGAAAGTATTTTAGTAAATATTAAACTCATCTTTGGCTTAAATATAATAAATAGAGTCGTTATAAGCATAATTAAAACATATACTGTAATAGTAATATATTTATTTATAATTAAATTATTATTTAAGATAAGCGATGAAACATTTGGTAAGAATATAAATAATTGTAAGGGTGAAAGAAGTGATAATATAATTATTAAAGTTAGTGGTAACTTAGTTTTTTGATCGTCAAATATTTTAAACATTTTACCACCTGCTAAGAGTATTATAACATAATTTTATTAAAATAATACTATTAGGATGATATTTTTTATAAGATAAACTGAATATAATTGTCTCATGTGGAGATTGTGAGGTGAAATTATGAGAAAGATAAAAACACTGCTTATAATACTAGTGGTTTTTATGCTAGTAGGTTGTAATTCTGATACTGAAAGCACTAATAAAAACAGTAAAAATTTCGAAGATTTAAAACAAGCTTTTATAGATGCGGGTTTTGAAATTAAAGAAGGAAATTTATTTACTGATATGGTCAATTCGATATATGTAGTATATGGAGATAGTGAGGAAAATAACTTAGTAGCAGAATATACAAATGAAGATATTGCTAAAACTGAGTGTGATAGTAATAATGAAGCTGGATATAGTGTATGTGCTAGAAACGGAAAATTTATTGTACTCTATGATGAAGAAGATGAAGAATTAATATTCGAAGCCTTTAATAAAGGTTCTAAGTAAAAAGAAAGAGGTTAAAATGAGTAAAACTAAAGATGCGCATAAATCTTCAATTGGGGAAATGGATGCAAATAAAATGGCTGTAATTACGTATATAGGTGGCGGAGTTTTCGGTTTTATACCGGGACTATATTATTTTTCTTGGGTAGTACCTTTAGTAATCTATATATTAGAAAAGAAAAGTAAATTTGTAAAAAAGAATGCATTGCAATCACTAAGTTTACAAATAGTTAGTTCAGTTATATTGTTTATTTTATATTTTATAGTTGGGGGAATTATTAAAAAATCGTATAGTGGGAATCCTTTATCTTATTTAAGTGGCGTTTATACAGGACATTCTTTTATTAGTGATTTAGCGACGATTGTATCAGTAATATTTGCAGTAGTAGTAATTATAGCGATGATTAAAGCTTATAATTATCAAGAATATACAATTCCTTTAATTGGGAAATTTACAAAAGTTCTTAAAAAAAATCTAGATAAAATAGTTGATAATACTAAAGATGGAAGGAAATAATTATGAAAAGTAAATTTAAAAAGTTTTTACTATTGTTTTTAATAATAACATTAGTGTTTGGTTGTGGTAAAAGTGATGAATCTACGGGTAACACTCTTAATAATAAAAACATATCCGACAAAACAAAGGTAAGTAATTTATCTGAATCATATATTAAATATGCAGAAATAAAAAGTAGTAAACTAGAGGCAATAACTGAGCTTACTGAGCAAACTGATAATTATATGCTAGGACTGGCACTAATACCTTTAGGGATGTCTGATCTTGCTTTTGTACCAGCATCAGTATGTGGATTAGAAGAAGCGGAAGCCGTTAACCAGTTATTTTTATACGAAAATATCAGTTATAAAAAAGATGGAGATAAATGTACTATTATTTATGAAATAGATGGCGAGCAAACTAAGTTTATTGCTGACTATGATAAAAAAACTGACTCGGTGACGATGGATATATATGAAGAAAATGAATTAACAATGACAAGTGAATATATAAAAATAAAAGATGGATATGCATCACAATTATTTACTAAAAGTGATGAAGGAAGTAATTACTCAGTATATAAAACTAAATTTCAAAAAGATGATATATATACTAGTATATATGAAAATACAAATAAGCCGGCATCGATATTTAAAAATAGTAATATAAGTGATGATTTTGCTAAAAATGGTGATTATTTATATATTAGCATAGTAGGTGGAGTAGCCAGCGCTATTATTGAAGGCGAAACAGTAAATTTTAATACATTTGAATAATAAAAAAACGGTTTAAAAATTATAAATTGTTTTTTTTATTTAGCAAAAGAACAAACGTTCGAAAAACTATTGACTCTCTTAAATAAATATTATAAGATAAAGTTAGAGAGGATTTTAGTTTAAAATAAAAGAAAGTGATTAATCACTTTCCTTAACAACCGCAGTTATTATTATCTTTATTACCCCAAGAAGACCATCCTGCTCCAATTATTATTACTAATAAAATGAATAGTACAATCCATAGAGCAGCACCTAATCCATATCCTGAAGTGGTTCCTACATAGCTAGTATTACACGCTGGCGTACCACATCCTGTGTTGTAGCCACCGTTATATCCATAATAATACATTTTTTTACCTCCTTTGTATCTATTATAGTTTACGCAAGTTGGATACTTTTTGACATTGTTTTTTAAAAAGGTAATATATCGGGAAATTTCTATGCGTAAAATTTTACACATAGAAATGCTTTTAGTTTAATCTTATCTTTCTTTATGATATAATTTTTAGTAGGAAGTGATAATGTGTTTGGATATATAAAAGGAGAAGTAAAAGTTATTAATAGTAATCATATTATTTTAGAAAATAATGGAATTGGTTATATTGTTTTTGTACCTAATCCATATTCTTTTGAAATAGATCATGATTATATAGTATATATATACAATCATCTTAGAGAAGATGAAAATACTTTATATGGATTTAAAACAATTGAAGAAAAAGCTTTGTTTTTGAAACTTATTAATGTTAAAGGCTTAGGACCTAAAACAGCCCTACCAATGTTTGGGGTTGGGAGTGTTAGCGGTATAATTGATGCAATTGATAGAGAGAATATTTTATATTTAACTAAGTTTCCTAAAATAGGAGATAAGCTTGCTAGACAGTTAATTCTTGACTTAAAAGGAAAGCTTACTAGTAGTAAAGAAAGCTCTGTTAGTGAAGAATTAGTAGAAGTATTAACGGGTCTTGGATACAAACTGGCTGATATTAAAAAGGTTTTACCAAAAGTGTCAGAAGATTTAACAATTGAGAATCAAATAAAGGAAGCATTAAAATTAATGCTAAAATAAGGAGAGTACATGAGATTAGGAATAGACATAGATGAGACGATTGTCAATACTTCAGAAGTAGCAATTTCTTATGCAAAAAAATATAGAAGTGATCTTGTTTTAAAAAATAGTGATGATTTACTTACAGGAGAAGGTTTTAACTTTTATACTAAATATTTAGTGGAAATATTAAGTAATGTTTCTTTATTTCCTGGAGTAAATAAGGCGTTAAATACATTAAAAGAAAAAGGTTTTGAGTTTATTTTTATAACTGCTAGAGGAAGTCAATATGAATTTGATTTTAAATATGATCATGAAAGCGTGACAAAAGAAACTTTTAAAAAATTTAATATACCTCATGATAAAATTATTTTTAAGTGTTATCCTAAAGGAGAAATGGTTTTTTCTGAAAAAATAGATTGTTTTATTGATGATAAAGAAGAAAATTTAGATGATGTTGCTAAATACGGTATTAAGTGTTTGAAGAAAGTAGAAGATTTAAATGATGTTAGTAAACATTTAAAATTTGCCAACTGGGATGATATCTTAGAGTATTTATTAAGGGAGGCATTATGAGTAGAGAAGTGTTATCAGCTGATAAAACTGAAAGTGATGATTTTGAAAAAAATATTAGGCCTCAGTATATTAAAGAATATATAGGTCAAACAGAAGTTAAAGATAATATCAGGGTATTTATTGAAGCAGCTAAAATTAGAGGAGAGGCACTTGATCATGTTTTATTATATGGGCCACCAGGTTTAGGTAAAACAACGCTAGCTCATATTATCGCTAATGAGCTTGAGGCAAACATTAAAACAACAACTGGACCGGCACTTGAAAAAAGTGGCGATTTAGCGGCAGTTTTATCAACGCTTGAACCAGGTGATGTTTTATTTATTGATGAGATTCACCGTATACCGAAGTTTATTGAAGAAATATTATATCCGGCGATGGAAGATTTTTCTTTAGATATTATTGTTGGTGCAGAAGGATCAAGTCGATGTATTAAAATAGACCTGCCACCATTTACTTTAGTAGGTGCTACAACTAGAGCTGGTGATATTTCATCACCGCTAAGAGATAGGTTTGGCATTGTTTCAAAACTTAATTATTATACAGAAGAAGAACTTGAAGAAATAATTTGTAGGACAAGCAGAGTACTTGCAATGGATATTGAAAAGAACGCAGCTAAAGAATTATCTGCACGTAGTCGTAAAACGCCAAGAATTGCGAATCGATTATTTAAAAGAGTTAGGGATTTTGCTCAAGTTGAGGGAAAGCCACTAATAGATTTA
This sequence comes from Bacilli bacterium, assembly GCA_028709545.1. Classification (GTDB taxonomy): domain Bacteria; phylum Bacillota_I; class Bacilli_A; order RF39; family UBA660; genus DUUS01. Next base: position 12,814 of record JAQVWT010000013.1, on the reverse strand, counting down.
GATGTGACTAAAAAATCATTAAAAAGATTAAAAGTTGATATATATGGACTTGACCAAATAGATATCGAGTATTTGGAAGCACTTCTTGATAAGTTTAATGGCGGACCTGTTGGGGTTGAAACAATTAGTGCATCAATTGGTGAGGAAGTATCTACTTTAGAAGATGTCGTTGAGCCATATTTACTTCAAGAAGGTTTTATTAAGAGAACTCAAAGAGGAAGAGTTGCTACTGATAAAAGTTATAAACATATTAAAGGAGAGAGTGTATGAATAAAAAATTAAAGACAGCACTTAATAAAGAGATTAAAAGACAAGAAGAAAATATTGAGTTAATTGCTAGTGAAAATTATGTTTCGAAAGAAATATTAAAATTACAAGGCAGTATTTTAACTAATAAGTATGCCGAAGGTTATCCCGGTAAGAAATATTATGGTGGTTGTGAAAACATTGATGTAATCGAGAATTTAGCTATCGATCTTGCTTGTAAGTTATTTGGCAGTAGGCACGCTAACGTCCAGCCTCATAGTGGATCATCGGCTAACCTTGCTGTTTATAAAGCTCTTCTTAATCATGGTGATAAAGTAATGGGCATGGACCTTGCAAGTGGTGGACATCTTACGCATGGACATCCACTTAATTTTAGCGGTCTTGATTATGAAATTGTTAGTTATACAGTTGATGATAAAACCGAAATGCTTGATTATGAAGAAATAAGAAAGATTGCTTTAAAGGAAAAACCTAAAATGATTATAGCTGGAGCCAGTGCTTATTCGAGAATAATAGATTTTAAAAAATTTAGAGAAATTGCTGATGAGGCTGGCGCCCTTTTATTTGTTGATATGGCTCATATTGCTGGACTTGTTGCTGTTGGTATTCACCCTAATCCAGTGGGAGTTGCCGATGTTGTTACAACAACAACTCATAAAACTTTAAGAGGCCCCCGTGGCGGACTTATTTTATGTAATGATGAGGATGTTGCTAAAAAAATAAATAGAACAGTATTTCCGGGAATTCAAGGTGGACCTCTTATGCATGTAATAGCAGCTAAAGCTCAGTGTTTTCATGAGGCACAGGATGATGCCTTTGCCCAGTATCAAATGCAAGTTGTTAAAAATGCCAGAAGTCTCGCTGCTTCATTAAAAGAAGAAGGCTTTAGAATTATTAGCGGAGGCACAGATAATCATTTAATGCTAGTTGATGTTAAAAGTTGCACTGGTTTAACTGGAAAAGAAGCAGAAAGCGTACTTGATCAAATCTCTATTACAGTTAACAAAAATACAATTCCAAGAGATGATGAATCTCCATTTAGAACTAGTGGAATAAGATTAGGTGCACCGGCCATGACAACAAGAGGTTTAAAAGAAGAAGAGTTTTGGCAAATCGGAAAAATAATTACTAAATGTTTAAAGAATAAAGATGATCATAAAATGCAAGAAGAGTTAAAAAATGAAGTACTTGCTATAACTAAAAAATATCCAATCTATAAAAAGAGGAGGTAAAATGACTAAGTGGGATAAAGAATATATTAAATTATGTAAAAAAGTTTTGAAAGACGGAGTTGAAGTAGAAAATAGAACTGGAATTAATAGTGTTAAACTTGATGGATATTATTTTGAACTTGATTTAGAAAAAGAGTTTCCAGTACTTACAACGAAAAAATTATATTTTCGCCAAGCTATTTTAGAGATGCTATGGATTTATCAAGCTCAGTCTAATGATGTTAGATGGCTACAAGAACGCGATGTTCATATTTGGGATGAGTGGCAAATAGATAAAGATGGTAAGTGGAAAGCTACGCAAATGATTTTAGATGAAAATGAAAAGCTAGTAAAAAAAGATATAGTTCGTGATTTTGGTCAGGATTTGGCTTATACTATCGGTACTGCCTATGGTTTTATTGCCGGTCGTTATAAGTTTATGGAAAATTTAATTAATAAACTTAAAACTAATCCAACTGACCGGCGAATGGTCTATACTTTATGGCAAGATGAGTTTATGAAAACAGCAGTTTTACCATCATGTGTTTGGTCAACAGAGTGGAATGTTACTGGTGATAAACTAAATTTATGGGTTCATCAAAGAAGTGCTGATATTCCGCTTGGTCTTCCGTTTAATGTAACGCAGTATGCAGTTCTTGCTAATTTAATTGCCCACTGCACAGGTTTAAAACTAGGAAAAATGAGATATAGTATCAATGATCCCCATGTATATGTTAATCAAATTGATGGTATTAAAGAGCAAATCATTAGATATGAAACAGAGGGAGACTTGCCAGCCCCAAAACTTTGGATTAATCCTGAAGTAAAAGATTTCTTTAAAATTGATAACTCTAAAGAATTAAAAGATATAAAAATAGAAGGGTATCAAGATTTGGGACCGATTAGTTTCCCACTTGCTCAGTAATATGGAAAATTTATCAATGATTGTTGCAATCGGAAAAAACAACGAAATAGGAAAAGATAATAAACTATTATGGCATTTACCTAATGATTTAAAATTCTTTAAAGAAACAACAATAAATAAAACAATTATTATGGGAAGAAAAACCTTTGAATCACTACCTGGTAAATTACCTAAAAGAAAACATATAATAATTACTACTAATCATGATTATCAGTTAGATGAAATATTATTTCATAGTATTAAAGAGGCTTTAGATTATATCAAGACTTGTAAGGAAGAATGCTTTGTGATCGGTGGAGCATCCATTTATCAAGAATTTTTGCCATATGCTAAATACTTATATATTACTAAAGTTGAGGATAATAAAGACGCTGATGCTTACTTTCCGGAAATAAAAGATGACAATTACATTATTACTTTACTTGGTGCAAATGAAGATAATGGTATTAAATATAAACATTATAAATATGAAAAAAGGTCAAATTAATTGATTAATAAGACTTCAAAAAGACAATTTTAAGACGCGACGGTGTCGAAAACATGCATCTTCGGTCTCGTGTTGGTGTCAAAAACATGCATTTCTTGTGAAGTGAAGGTGTCAAAAACGTGCATTGTTGGTTAATTGAAGGTGTCAAAAACATGCATTATGCTTGCTTGAACAATAATATTATGGTAATATTAAGTTGGTGATTACATTTATGAAAAGATTATGTGAAGACAATTTGCTTAAATGGAAAGAAAAAGGAATGCAGAAACCGTTAATGGTTATTGGTGTAAGACAAATAGGTAAAACTCATACTATAACCAATTTTTGTCGTGAAAATTTTGAAGAAATGATTTATATTGATCTGGAGAAAGATGAGGAAATAAGGAATATATTTGAGAAAAGTATTAATCCTGATGTTATACTACCAAAGCTAGAAATAAGATTAAAGAAAAAGATTAATCTTGATAAAACTATATTTTTCTTTGATGAGGTACAGGTTTCTGAAAGATTTATTGTTTCACTTAAATACTTTAATCAAAGTGAGAAACCATTTAAAATAATATGTGCAGGGTCCTTATTAGGAGTTAAAATTAATCGCTTTAAATCATCTTTTCCCGTTGGGAAAATTGATATGTTATATATGTATCCCATGAATTTTGAAGAGTTTTTAATTGCTTGTAATGAGGAGTTACTAGTTGCTGAGATAAAGAAATGTTATAATAAATTAACTCCGATAGCAGCAGATTTACATATACACTTATTAGATTTATATAGAAAATATTTATGTGTTGGTGGAATGCCAGAGGCAGTAAAAAGTTTTATAGAAAATGATAGAGATATTTTATTGTTTGATAAGAAAATTCCTGAATTATTAATTGAGATGTATTTAGCAGATATGAATAAATATACATTAAATAAGACAGAAAGTGTCAAAAATGAAATAGCATATAAAAATATACCCAACCAACTAGGAAATGAAAAGAATAGAAGATTTCAATTTAGTAAAATAGAAAGTGGAGCTTCAAAAAGAAAATTTGAAAGTTCAATTGAATGGTTAATATCTAGTGGTATGGCAATAAGCTGTAATTTAGTAGAGAGAGTTAATATCCCTCTTAAAGCATATGAAAATGTAAATATGTTTAAATTGTATTTAAGTGATGTGGGTATGCTTACTAGTATAACCGACCTTCCTTTTAATTATATATTATTAGATGAAGAGTTTATGTATAAAGGGGCGTTAGCTGAAAACTACGTTGCTTGTCAGTTTTTAAATAGTAATATTCATTTAAATTATTGGCATAGTGGAAATACTGCTGCAATTGACTTTTTAATAAATAATGACGATGGTGTTATTCCTATAGAAGTGAAATCAAGTGACAATACAAGGTCGCAAAGCTTAAAAGTTTATATAGAAAAATATAACCCTAAATATTCAATTAGAATATCTACTAAAAATTTTGGGTTTAATAATAACATTAAATCTATTCCACTTTACGCAGTATTTTGTATAAAGAATTAAATTAATATTAGAAGATATGGTTTTATACTATATCTTTTATTTGTAATTTATATCCACATTGATGTGGAATTTTTTTTATTCCTATTGTATAATGAAGTCTAGTGATATTTGGAGGTTGGAAGTATGATTGATGATAAAAAACTTGCCTATGAAAAAGAAAAACATAAATACATTACCGAAATTTTAAAAGAAGAGCTATCTGAATTAGGTCAGGGAATAATGAGAACAGAGCAAAAAATAATTGAGTTTAGAAGATTTGCTTGGGATCAAAAAGGTTCAATTGATGCAGCAGAAATGCGAAAAATAATGACTGATGATGATGTAGAAGCAATGATGTTAGTTAGAAGAAGTATTTATTTTCAAAAACTATTTAGGATCCAAAAAAATCCTTATTTTGCCTCTATTATTTTTGAAGAGAACAATGGGGAAGTCGCTGAAATATATATTTCAACTACTCATTTGAGAAAAGATAATAAAAATGTTTTAAGTGATTGGCGAGCTCCTATTTGTAGTTTGTACTATGATTATGAACTAGGACCTTGCTCTTATGACACACCTAGTGGTGTTATATCTGGTAAGTTAAAACAAAAAAGACAATATAAAATAAAAGATGGCAAGTTAATTAGAGTTTTAGATAGTTCTATAAATATCGATGATGAAATTCTTCAAGAAGTACTAGCAAGTCGTGCCAGTGAAAAAATGAAGAATATAGTTAATACTATTCAAACCGAGCAAAATAGTATTATTAGAAATTTAAAAGATCGAAATCTTATAGTTCAAGGAATTGCTGGATCTGGTAAAACAAGCGTTGCACTTCACCGTATCGCGTTCCTATTATATAGAATTGAGAACTTAACATCATCAAGTGTTTTAATCTTTTCGCCAAACAATGTATTTACTGAATATATTTCAAGTGTCTTACCAGAACTTGGTGAGGAAAATACAATGCAAACAACATTTCAAGATTATTTAAGTAAAATGATTAAAGAATATAAAAAAGTAGAATCATTTATTGACTTTCTAGCTCGTTATTATTCTTGTAAAGAAACAAATGATCAGCTAATAAGATATAAACAAAGCGATGCTATTATTAAAGATATTGATAATTATATAAAAGATTATGAAAATAAAGCATTATTTTTAAATGGTATAACTGAAGGACATATTTATAACTATACAGCTAATGAATTAAATGAAATGTTAAAAGATAGATATAACTTATTTCCAATATTTCAAAGAATAAAAGCAATAGGGACAAAACTAAGTGAAAATAATTATGATGGTTCTAAAAAGAAAGCTCCTACTTATGAAAAATTATTAAAAGAAGTCGCAAACTTTAAAAAAGATTATAAAGAGATATATCGTGGTTTTTATAAAAGTGATTTTTGTCAAATAAAATTATCTGAAAAAGAAATAAATAAGTTTATAAATAAAAAGATTATTAATTATGAAGATGCACTTCTTCTTGTATATATGAAAGGATTATTAGAAGGCTTTAAATATGAGGCATCTATCAAACAAGTTGTTATAGATGAGGCACAAGATTATAATAAACTTCAGTATTTAATAATAAAAAAAATATTTAAAAAGAGTTCATTTACTATATTAGGAGATGTTAATCAGACAATTAATCCTTATTATAAATATCAAAGTATTAAAGAAATAGGTGACATATTTACCGGAAAATATATTGAACTTAATAAAAGTTATCGATCAAGTGAAAATATTATTGAATATACTAATAAAATACTTAATCTTAATAATGTTAGTGCGATAAGAAAAGATAATGAAGAACAAATTAAATTTAAAAAGTATGATGATAATATTAAAAATAATTTATCAAAGACAATAAAAGAATTAAAAGCTAAATATCAATCAATTGCAGTTATTTGTAAAAATGATTATGAAACAAAAGAAATATTTGATTTATTAGGTGATGATAAAATATCACTGATTTCTCATGAAAGTAATGAGTTTACTAAGGGAATAGTCATAATTCCAGCATATATGGCTAAGGGATTAGAATTTGACAGTGTCATTGTCATAAATGAAAAAAGCTTTGGTGAAAATGAAAAGAACTTACTATATGTTGCTTGCACAAGAGCTCAACATGAACTTATTATCTTTAATTAGATAATATTTATTATAAAAAAATAACATAGTAGTTTTTCGTCAAATATAGTATAATCATTTATAGGAAGAAGGTGTTTGTTTTGAATAAAAAAATTGAGGGAATAGATAAGCTTCAAAAAAAACTCGATTCACTAAGACCTTTTACAAGTGGAGAACTTGAAAGATTAAAAGAAGAATTTGTTGTTGAGTATACTTATGATAGTAATGCAATAGAAGGTTCAACACTTACTTTGGATGAGACCGCTTTACTTTTAAAGGAAAATATAACAATTGGTGAAAAACCAATGAGTGATCATTTAGCAGCTATTGGGCATAAAGATGCATATTATTATGTAGAGGGGTTAGTTAAAAGCAAAGAGCCACTAAATGAAAAGCAAATTCTTGATATTCATAATTTGGTTTTGATGGATCGTCCAGAAGACAAAGGTAAATATAGGATTTTACCTGTTCAAATATTAGGAACTAATGCTAAATTAACAGAACCCTTTATGATAAAAAAACATATGGAAGAATTACTTGATTGGTATCATAATAGTAGTTTAAACTTAATTGAAAAAATAACCTTAATGCATTTAAAATTTGAAACAATTCATCCATTTATTGATGGGAATGGAAGAACTGGACGTTTAATATTAAATTTAGAATTAATGAAAAATGGTTTAGTACCAATAAATATTAAAAATAAAGATAAAAGAAAATACTATGACGCTTTTAAAGTTTATAATGAAAATAATAATTATGAATTAATGTTAGATTTAATTTGTGATTATTTAATCGAAGAAATTA
>JAQVWT010000013.1:0-5386 GCA_028709545.1 Bacilli bacterium | reverse complement strand
TTAGAAAGGCTTGGAACAATGCCTCTTCCTCCTTATATTCATGAAAAACTTAATGATAAGGAGCGCTATCAGACAGTATATGCAAGAGAATATGGATCATCAGCAGCTCCTACGGCAGGTCTTCATTTTACAAAAGAGTTATTAAATTCTATCAAAGCAAAAGGAATTAAAATAGTAAATATTACTCTTCATGTTGGTCTTGGTACTTTTAGACCTGTTAATGTAGAAGACGTTACAAAACACACAATGCATAGTGAATACTATATACTATCTAAAAAGGCAGCTGATGTTTTAAATGAAGTAAAGTCTAATAATAAAAAAATAATAGCAGTTGGAACAACGACTGTTAGAACTCTAGAAACTGTAATAAATAAATATAATATTTTTAAAGAAGATCATGGTGAAACAAATATCTTTATTTATCCGGGCTATAAATTTAAAGCAGTAGACTCTTTAATTACTAATTTTCATTTACCTAAAAGTACACTTTTAATGTTAGTAAGTGCTTTTACAACTAGAGATATTATTTTAAAAGCATATCATGAAGCAATAAAAAATAAATATCGTTTTTTCTCTTTTGGAGATGCGATGTTTATAAAATAGTGTTGTTTTGTGTTGAAAAAACACAAATTTCTAGATTAATATAGTATAATAAACACAGGAGATGATAGTATGTTTGATCGAATATTTGATTTAGCTAAAATAAATAATACAATAACTAATTTTAGCGAAGAAATGAAAAAAATATATATAGAGTTTTTATTAAAAGAGTTTGGTGTCCTTTTTACATATCATTCTAATCGTATTGAAGGAACAAATATTACTTTAACTTTAAATGATACAAAAAACATTTTAAATAATACATATAATTTTGATGGAGTAGTAGATGTAAACAAAAAACGAGAGATTAAAGAAACTATTAATCATCAGAGCGCTTTTAAATTTATTTTTGATAATATTAATGAGGATAAGGATATATTAGATATAATAAGAAAGCTACATCAAATTGTTGGTAGTGGTGTTATAGAAGGTGCTGGAAATTATAAAGAACGTGAAAATTACATGATAATTTCTAGTGGTAAAGAAATAGATTTTATTAAACCTGATTTAGTTCCAATAAAAATGGCTGAACTTAAAGAAAATTATGAAAATAAGTGGCAGGAATTAACCGTATACGAAAGAGCTGCCCATTTACATATGGCTATTACAAATATTCATCCATTTAGTGATGGTAACGGAAGAGTTGCAAGGCTTGCACTTAATTATGAACTGATAAAACATAACTATCCACCTATTAATATTAATGAAAGTCAGAAACTATCTTATTATTCAATAATTGAAGAAATAAATATTGATACCGATTATGAAAATAATCCTCTAGCATTTGGAGATATTAAAACTTTTAATGAAACCATTCAGCAATTATCTATTTTAACTTATAAAAATTTGCAAAAATATCTTTCAGAAGAATATAAAGATAATTAAACAAGTTGATCTTTCTCCAACTGACTCTGTAGAGAAAATTTTAAACAAAATTTGAATGATAAAATGCAAAGGATTTCTGTTTATAAAGTCTGATTAAAATGCTATAATTAAGATATAAGTTTGGAGATAAATTGGCGGGTTGAATATACATTAATTAAATGAGAAAAGATACTGGTGCAAGAAAAAGAAATAGAAAATTGAGGTAGAAAAATTGAAAAATTTAGATAAAAAACTAGAAGAACTTGAATTAAAATATATTATAGGTAATGAAGATGACAGTAATTTATTAAAGCAAATATTATTTATATTTAAGGAAAATGGCTTTAAAGTTCTATCACTTATTAATAAAATAAATGATGATGACTATTATGATACTAAGGAGTTATTATTATATCAAAGTGGAGGTTCTCTTAGAATTAGAAAAGTTATCCAAAAAGATAAAATCAAATTAAAAGGGACATATAAAATGCCTCTTAATGAAGATGAACTGTACTCATCTAGAACAGAAATTGAAGAGACTTTGTCAGAACCTAGTTTTGATGGATTCAAACTTAAGATGGAAGAAATGGATTTACCAGTAGACTTTAGTCAAATTATAAGATTGCCTATATTGAATAGTACAACTAAAAGAACAGATGTTATATTAGAAAAAAATGGCGTTCAAGTTTGTTTGTCACTAGATGATACTGTTTATACAAATTACATTTTAGATCAAACTATGGCATATGATAAAATGATTGAAATAGAATCAGTTGGACAAGTTAATAATGGATTTATATTAAATGAAATTCATAATTTTATAACAAAAGGAATAGAAAATTTATCAATTAATAAACAAAGTAAATATGAAAGAGGAATTGATATTACCTTATTTAAATATAAAGATTCTCAAAAAGATTTAGTTCAAAAAAATACAGATACTTATGTATTAACTCAAAAATTAAGAATATTGTAGAATATACTTTTTTTTCATGTTTATAAATAAATAATAAAATGCTATACTTGATGAGGACAAGGGAGAAAAAAATGAAGGTAGAGTATACATTAATAAAACGTGAGAAAGATACTGGAGCAAGACTTGGGAAGATTAAAACTAATTATGGTGAGTTTGAGACACCAATGTTTATGCCAGTTGGAACGCAAGGGACTGTTAAAACTCTATCCCCAGAAGAAGTAAAGGAAATAGGTTCAGGGATTATTCTTGCTAATACTTATCATTTATGGTTAAGACCAGGTGATGATGTGGTTGCTAAAGCTGGAGGTCTTCATAAGTTTATGAATTATGACGGGCCAATTTTAACCGATAGTGGTGGTTTTCAAGTTTTTAGTCTAGCAAATCCAAAAAATATAACTGAAGAAGGAGTTACTTTTAAAAGTCATATTAATGGTGATAATTTATTTTTAACTCCAGAAAAATCTATTGAAATTCAAAATAAGTTAGACAGTGATATTGCGATGAGCTTTGATGAATGCCCGCCAGCATCAGCTAGTTATGAATATATGAAAAAAAGTCTTGAAAGAACGCTAAGGTGGGCAAAACGAGGGAAAGCAGTTCATAACAACCCCAAGCAAAGTTTATTTGGAATTATTCAAGGTGGATATTTTGAAGATTTAAGAAAATATTCAGCAGAAGAGACGGTTAAAATCGGCTTTGATGGTTATGCAATTGGGGGAGTTGCTAATGATAATGAATCAAAAGAAGAAATGTATAAAGCAATTGAATATTCTACTCCTTATATGCCAGATGATAAACTTAGATATTTAATGGGAGTAGGAGATCCAATTGATTTAATTGAAGGCGTAATTAGAGGTGTTGATATCTTTGATTGTGTTATACCAACTCGGCTTGCTCGTCATGGACATGCTTATACTAAATATGGTAAAATAAATATGCGTAATGCTAAATATAAAGAAGATTTTACAAATGTTGATGCTACTTGTGATTGTTATGCATGTAAAAACTATACTCGCGCCTATATTAGGCATCTCTTGGTTGCAAATGAGACTTTTGGTGCCAGGCTGCTTTCTATTCATAACATTAATTTTTTAATAAATATTACTAAAAATGTACGTAATGCAATTAAAGAAGACCGATTACTAGAGTATCGTAATCAATTTATAAAGGAGTACTATGGAGAAAATTAAATTAAGCTATCTTATTTATTTTATAGCTGGGATAAGTGTTATTATTTTAGGAGTTTCAGCATATAAAGCCGAAAAAAATCATGAGGAAAAATTATATCATGTAGTATATAGTAAAATAAAAGAGACTGCTCTTGATTGTTATTTAAATGGTGATTGTGAGGGAAATATTACATTAAATATCCTTTATCAAAAAGAATATTTAACTCCTGTTTATGATCCAGTTACTAAAGAAGAATTAGATAATGAAATATGTATTACATATAATAATAAAGAGGTTGATTTTTGTTCATAAGAAACTTCTTTTTTCATCAGTAGGAGGAGAGAAATATGTTTAAAATATTAAAAAAAATAAATAAAAAAGAAATTATATTAATCTTAATGGTTATCGTTTTAGTCGTGTTTCAAGTTTGGCTTGATTTAAAATCGCCAGAATATATGGCAGAGATAACAAGACTTGTTCAAACGCCGGACTCTAAAATTATAAACATTTTAATAAATGGGGGATTGATGATTTTATGTGCTCTAGGGAGTTTATTAGGAGCAGTTCTAGTTGGCTACCTAGTTTCTTATGTATCCTCATCTTTTTCATTTCGTTTAAGAAAAATGTTATTTAGTAAAGTTGGAGACTTTAATATGGAAGAGATTAAAAGTTTTTCTACTAATAGTTTAATTACAAGAACAACTAATGATATTACTCAAGTCCAGATGTTTTTAGCAATGGGGATTCAAATTTTAATAAAATCACCACTCTTAGCAATTTGGGCAATATTTAAAGTTTTAAATAAAAGCTGGGAATGGACGCTTTTAACTGCCTCTTCAGTTCTTATTATTTTAATTTATATTATTATTTTAGTTATATTTGTTATACCTAAATTTAAAAAAGTTCAAGAAGCAATTGATGATATTAATGGAATTGCTAGAGAAAATTTACTAGGTATCAGAGTAGTAAGAGCGTTTAATGCCGAAGATTATCAAAAAAACAAATTTACAGATGTAAATAATAATTTAACTAGCATTCAAACATTTATTCAGAAAATGATGTCAACGATGCATCCAGTGATGCATCTAGTGATGCAGATGCTGACGGTGGGGATTTATTTAATTGGAGCATATTTAATAAATGCCGCGGGAATAACTGATAAATTAACTATATTTAGTAATATGGTTGTATTTTCAACCTATGCAATGATGATTTTAATCTCTTTTGTATCCCTTGCATCAGTCTTTATTTTCTATCCCAGAGCTAGTGTTTCAGCTCTAAGAATTAATGAAGTAATAGAGACTGAATCAAAAATTAAAGATGGATATATTAACCGCGATACAAGTGATATTAAGGGAACTATAGAGTTTAAAGATGTCTCGTTTAAATATCCCGATGCAGGTGAATATATGCTGCAAAACATTTCTTTTAAAGTTGGTAGCGGAGAAACTTTTGCTATTATTGGTTCTACTGGATCAGGAAAATCAACATTAATAAATTTATTACCTAGGCTATATGATGCAACTGAGGGAGAAGTCTTAGTTAATAATATTAATGTAAAAAAATATAAACAATCATTTCTTAATAATAAAATAAGTTATGTTCCCCAAAAAGCAGGAATGTTCAGTGGAACAGTTAAAGAAAATGTTAGTTATGGAATTAGTAATGTTAAAATTACTCAAGATAGGTTAAAAAAAGCGATCGAAATAGCTCAAGCGAAAGAATTTGTTGAGAAATTAGATGGCAAGTATGATTCTCATATTGCTAGAGGGGGAA
>JAQVWT010000053.1 GCA_028709545.1 Bacilli bacterium | reverse complement strand
GACAGTTCGGTCCCTATCCGTCGTGGGCGCAGGAAAATTGAGGAGAGCTGATCCTAGTACGAGAGGACCGGATTGGACATACCTCTGGTGTATCTGTTGTAACGCCAGTTGCAGTGCAGAGTAGCTATGTATGGAGGGGATAATCGCTGAAAGCATCTAAGCGAGAAGCCCTCTTCAAGATGAATTTTCCCATATTTTTAATAGTAAGATCCCTTGTAGACTACAAGGTTGATAGGCTAGAGCTGGAAGCATAGTGATATGTTGAGGTGACTAGTACTAATAGATCGAGGATTTAATCATTTATTTATTTTAAATTGATTGATGAATACATTATCTTGTTTTTAAAGGACAAAAAACCTTTTATTGGTGATGATAGCTAAGTGGATACACCTCTTCCCATCTCGAACAGAGAAGTTAAGCACTTATACGCCGACGATAGCTCATGTTAGTGAAAATAGGTAGTTGCCAATATTTTTTTTTTGGTAAAATTTTGTTATTTAAATTTAAAATGTAAAGTTTAGTAAACTATAAATAAATATCTTGACACTATTTTTATCGTAATTATGGTGTTTTGCAAACTTTTATGCAAAAAAACGTTTTAATCAACAAATGTTGATTTTTTTTTGCTATTATTATTATGGTAAGAGGTAATGTGATATGAAAGTAGGATTTGATAATGACAAGTATGTCAAAATTCAAAGTAAAAAAATAAAAGAAAGAGTTAAACTTTTTGATAAGTTATATCTTGAGGTAGGAGGTAAACTTTTTTCAGATACTCACGCATCAAGAGTGCTTCCAGGATTTAAACCGGATGCTAAACTTTTAGTTTTAGAACAATTTAAAAAGGATATGGAAATCATTTTCTGTATAAATGCTAGTGATATTGCTAAAAATAAGACTAGATCTGAATATGGAATAACTTATGATATGGAAATGCTTAACTTAATAAATTATTCCAGAGAAAAAGGTTTTTTTGTTAACAGCGTAGTTATTACTTTATATAATAATCAAAATGAAGTCGATAAATTTATTAAAAAATTAGAAAGACATAATATTAAAACATATATTCATACTCCTACTAAGGGATATCCAACAGATATTGATACAATTGTTAGTGATGATGGTTATGGTGCAAATCCTTTTATTGAAACAACTAAAAAGTTGGTTTTAATTAATGCGCCAGGCTCTAGTTCTGGTAAACTTGCCACTTGTTTAAGCCAGCTTTATCATGAACATAAACGTGCGGTAAATGCTGGATATGCTAAGTATGAAACATTTCCGGTTTGGAATCTGCCGCTTAAACACCCACTTAATTTAGCATACGAGGCAGCAACTGCTGATCGCAAAGATGTTAATATGATCGATTCATTTCACTTAGAAAAATATGGAGTACATGCAGTTAATTATAATCGTGATATAGAAACATTTCCAATTTTAAAAAATATATTAAATAAGATCTCAAAAGAAGAAATATATTATTCTCCAACAGATATGGGAGTTAATACTATTGCCGATGCGATAAAAGATAATAAGATTGTTGAAGAGGCATCTAAAAAAGAAATTGTTAGAAGATATTACCAAGAAGAAGCAAATTATAAATTAGGTAATACTGAGGCCGACAGTGTCCAAAGAATTAAACTTTTATTAACGGAACTAAGTATTGATGAAAATTATCTGAAAGTAGTAAACCCAGCTATAAAGAAATCTAAAAAATGCGAAAAACATGCCATGGCTTTAGAACTACCTAATGGAAAAATTGTAACGGGGAGAGAAACCGAACTATTATCATCAGCTAGCAGTTTAATAATAAATGCGATGAAAGTCTTAACTAAAATACCTGATGAAATAGATTTATTATCTCCATCAGTTTTAGAACCAATCATGAAGCTCCGTAAAAGTAAACATCCTCTGTCTTTACAAGAGGTATTAGTCGCACTTTCAATATGTTCTGTAACAAACCCAATAATTGAAAAAGCACTACAAAAAATTGATAAATTAGATGGCTGTGATGTTCATTCGACCTACATAGTTCAAAATGGAGATCTTAAATCACTAAAGAGTCTTGGAGTTTACTTGACATCACAATCTGTATTTTACTCAAATGAGCTTTTTTAGGGTTTACTAAATTAAGTAATTTATATATAATAATTATAGGTGAGATAGAAATGGATTATAAATATACTTCTAAAAGTATTGAAGACACAATGGAATTAGCAGAAAATATCGAATCTGAAAAGTTTCCTGGAATGGTAGTTTGTTTAATTGGAGAGCTCGGAAGTGGTAAAACAGTTTTTGTTAAGGGTTTTGCTAAATCACTTGGAATTGAAGAAACAATTACAAGTCCGACTTTTACTTTAATTAAAGAATACACCAATAGTGAAATCCCCTTATATCATATGGACGTCTATCGTCTAGATGGAGATGCTAAAACACTTGGACTTGATGATTATTTTAATCAAGATGCTGTGTGTATGATTGAGTGGGCAGATTTAATAACTGATTATTTACCAGAAGAAAGATTAGAAATCAAATTTAAAATAATTGATGAAAATACTAGAGTATTAATATTAAAACCATATGGTGATAAATATGAAGACTTAGTAAATTCTGTTTTATAGCCATCGGCTATTTTTTTGTTCTAATTCAGTTCGATGTATCGTACTAAAGTTCAAAAATATCAAGTTTAGTTCGATTCATCGTACTAAACTTGATTTAAATTTTAATTTAATATATAATAATAATAAAAGAGGAGAACATATGATAAAAAGAGAAAAATACTTATCATTAATAAGACCATTTTATGAACTTGATTTAATAAAAGTAATAATCGGATTAAGAAGATCAGGAAAATCTGTTTTACTAAAACAGATTATTGATGAGTTAAAAGAAAGTGGAGTAAAAGATGACGAAATTATTTATCTTAACTTCGAATATCAAGATTACGATTTTATAAAAAATAATAAGGATTTACATAAGTATATTAAAGATAAAATTGTAACAGAAAAACAGTATTTTTTGTTTTTCGACGAAATTCAAGAAGTTGAGAATTGGGAAAAAGCAATAAATTCATTTAAAGCTTCACTAAATGTTTCGATTTTTATTACTGGATCAAATAGTCATTTACTTTCTGGCGAACTAGCTACATATTTATCTGGAAGATATGTAAGCTTTAATATTATGCCTTTTTCATTTAAAGAGGTCTGTGAAATAAAAAAAATCAATCAGAAAGAAGAAATAGAAGATGCTTTTGAAGATTATCTTAATTGGGGCGGAATGCCACAAAGATTTATTTTTAAAAATGAGGCTCAAACAAGAATCTATTTATCAGATTTATATGATTCTATCGTAGTAAAAGATATAATTAAAAGATTTAATATCCAAGATGTAGAATTATTAAATAAAATTGTTAAATATATTGTTACAACACCCTCACAGTATTTTTTACCCAAAAGTTTATCTAATTATTTTAAAAGTGAGAATAGAAATGTTTCTAAAGAAACTTTATATAATTATTTAGAATATATGGAAAGGGCCTTTATTATTAATAAAGCTGAAAGATATGATTTAAGAGGTAAAAGGATTTTAACTGGAAAATATAAATATTATTTAACTGATTTAGGTTTAGGAAAAGTTATGAGTTACAATTCTAAAACTGAAAAAGGAGCTTATTTAGAAAATATAATTTATAATGATTTAATTAGTAGGGGATATGATGTTGTCGTTGGTAATTTAGAAAAAGGAGAAATTGATTTTTTTGCAACATATTTTGAAAAAAAGATTTATATTCAAGTCACCTATTTATTATCTGATGATATCGTAGATCGAGAGTTTGGAGTATTTAAAAAAATTGAAGATAATCATCCTAAATATGTTTTGTCTTTAGATAAATATGATCTTTCTCAAGATGGAATCATTCATAAAAACATAATCGACTGGTTACTAGAAGAAATTTGATAGCTAAAACTATCAAAATTTTTCTTTTATTGTTATAATTAAATAAGTTTGGAAGTGGTATAATGATTCTTTTTATTAGTACATATAATGAAAAAGTAATAATCGGAATTCTTAATAATAATAAATTAATTTTAAAAAAAGAAGTTACATCTCATAAAAGTCATAGTTTAACTTTAGTGCCAACTATTGAAGAAGTAATTAAAGATGCAAGAATTACTTTAAAAGATTTTAAAGAAATTGTTGTCGTAAATGGTCCTGGTTCCTTTACCGGGGTAAGACTTGGAGTAACAGTTGCTAAAACACTTGCTTATACTCTTAATATAAGTATCAAGACTATTACTAGTATTGAAGCTATATCTTTAAGTAATAATAATCCTAAAAAAATAGTAATAGTACCTGATAATAAAGGTAAATATATAGGAGTATTTAAAGATAATAAATTAGTTGATAAAATTATTTATTTAAGTAATACAGAGTATGATGAATATATAAAGGATTATCCTGATTATCAAATGGCAAAAGAATATCTAGATATTGAAAAAATAACAATATATTTAAAAAACATTAATAATATTAATCCTCATAGTGTAAATCCGATATATATTAAGACAATCGAGGTATTAAATGGTAAGTAAGTTTAGTAAAGAAGACATTCCTGAAATAGAAAACTTAGGGCTTATAATAAATCCTAAGTTTAAAGAATTATTTCATCTTGATAATTTAAATCATAATGAAGAAATATATGTTTTAAAAAAAGATAATGTAGTTTTAGGATTTTTACATACTTTAAATTTAGATAAAATAGAAATATTAAACTTAGTAGTTCATCCAGAACATCGTCGAGAAGGAATATCATCTCTTCTTTTAGATTACTTATTTAGTGAAATAAATAAAAATACTATTCTAGAAGTAAGAGAAAATAATATAGAAGCTATAAATTTATATCGTAACTTTAATTTTAAAGAAATATCTAGAAGAAAAAAATATTATGAAAATGAAGATGCGATAATTATGGAAAGAAGTAATAATTTATGAAAGATATATATATACTCGGAATTGAAACAAGTTGTGATGAAACATCTATATCAATTGTTAAAAATGGATGTGTTGATGTTGCTACAACTGTTTTAACGCAAATGGATACTCATGCAAGCTATGGCGGAGTAGTACCAGAAATAGCTAGTAGAATGCATACTGAAAATATAACTTTAGTATTAGAAGATTTATTTAGTAAAACAGATCTAACTATGAATGATATGGATGCTGTTGCTGCAACATATGCCCCAGGACTCCTTGGAAGTTTATTAGTTGGCTTAGAGTTTGCTAAGACTTTATCACTTGTTTATCAAAAACCTTTAATAAAAGTTCATCATTTAGCAGGGCATATCTATGCTAATAACTTAGAAGAAAGATTAGAATTTCCGCTACTAGCTTTAATAGTAAGTGGGGGACATACAGAACTTGTCTTAATGGAAGATGATTATAGGTTTAACGTACTAGGCTCTACTTTAGATGATGCAGTAGGAGAAGTTTATGATAAAGTAGCTAAAGTTTTAGGACTTCCTTATCCAGGTGGACCTAATATAGAAAAATATGCTTTACAAGGAAAACCTAATTATACTTTACCTAAATCAGTAGTAAATGATGAACTAAACTTTTCATTTAGTGGTTTAAAAAGTTCTGTTATAAATTTAGTTCATAATGAAACACAAAAAGGAAGTGAAATAAATAAATATGATCTAGCATCATCATTTCAAACTACAGCTGTTGAGCAATTAGTACGTAAAACAAAAGAAGCAATCAAGAAAACAGGCTCTAAAAGATTAATTATAGCTGGTGGCGTAAGTGCTAATAAATATTTAAGAGAAGAAATGACAAAATTAGCAAAAGAAACCAATATAAAGTTATCTATTCCTAAAATGAAATATTGCACTGATAACGCAACGATGATTGCTGCTGCTGCTTATCCACTTTATTTAAAAAAAGAATTTTCCACATATGATACAAATGCTAAAAGTACTGATAAATTATTTACTACCAAATAATTATCATTACTTTTTTTTGATATCAATTGATAAAATTTAAATTATATAGTAAGATTAAACTATGGAAAAAAGTAAAAATAAAAAAAGAATTTTTAGATTTTCAGTACTACTAGCCATTCTAATACCACTTGTATTAGCTATTTCCTATGCTTATTTTCAAGCAATTATTACTGGAGAAGATGCTGGTATTACGGGAACATCAACTTCTAAATTTGATATAGAACTTATTACTGAGGCTGATGGTTATATAAACGCAACTGATTTGAATTTAATAACACCAGAGCAAGTACCAGAATACTCCCAAAAAGGAAACTTTAAAGTGGTAAGTGGGAACAATGATCAT
>JAQVWT010000052.1 GCA_028709545.1 Bacilli bacterium | reverse complement strand
TAATATATTATTGTAATTGTGTGTTATAATTTCCATAGGGAAACCTCCTTAAATGTTGTTTAACAATTACATTTTATCATAGGGTTCCCTTTTTTGATACCTAATCCCAAAACTATTATACACAATCTTTTATGCCATGTATTTGCAAAAAAGCATAAAATGTAGTATAATTGCATCAGTTAATTAAAAAGCGATTCATTCGAAGTAATTATTTTAAAATGATTTGTAGAGAGTCTGTGGTTGGTGAAAACAGATAAAAATAAAATAATGAATTACAAATGATGATTTTAAGTCGGATAGTATCCGTTATCAATAAGAGGTAATAAGCTATTATTACAAACAAAGGTGGTACCACGAGCAATTCGTCCTTTATGGATGTTTTGCTCTTTTTATTTTCGAGGAGGTGATTTGTATGGATAGTGACTATTACTATTATTACTTTGATAATTGTAATTTAATTAACTATACAAATTATTTAGGAGGAAATAGAAATGGAAAAGAAATTATTTGATATTTTAAAAGAAAGAGGTTATGTTAAAGCCCTTACACATGAACATGAAATTATTGATTTAGTTAATGGGGAACCTATGACATTCTACTTAGGAATAGATCCTACAGCAGATTCATTGCATATAGGTCATTTCTTTGCATTAACAATGTTTAGATGGCTACAAGATTTTGGACATCATGGAATTATACTAATTGGTGGAGCTACTGCTTTAATTGGAGATCCAACGGGTAAAAGTGATATGAGAAAGATGCTATCAAAAGAAGAGGTAGCACATAATAAAGCAGAAGTAAAAGAATTAGTAAAAAGATTTGTAAGAACTGATGGGGATAATCCAGCAATTATAGTAGATAATGCCGATTGGATTATGGATCAAACTTATGTTGATTTTATGAGAGATATTGGAGTTCATTTCAATGTTAATAATATGCTATCTGCAGACTGCTACAAAAAGAGATTAGAAAATGGTGGATTAACATTCCTAGAGATGGGATACATGCTAATGCAAGCATTTGACTTTGTACATTTAAACAAAGAATTTGAATGTAGATTACAAATTGGTGGTTCAGATCAATGGGGAAATATTTTAGCAGGAGCTGACTTATCTCGAAAGATAGGATTTAGTGAGGGTAAAAAAATAGATCCATTATTTGGATTCACTTGTCCGCTATTAATTAAAGCAGATGGAGAAAAAATGGGTAAAACTGCAACTGGTACTTTATGGGTATCAAGAGATAAGACAACACCATTTGATTTCTTTCAAGCATGGATTAACTCATTTGATGAAGATGTAGAAAGAAGTTTATCATTCTTTACTAGAATGGAAATAGCTGACATTCAAGAATTATGCCAAAAAGATATAAGAGAAGCTAAAAAGTTATTAGCATTTGAAGTAACTAAATTAGTTCATGGCGAAGAAGAAGCAATTAAATCAAAACAAACAGCCGAAGAATTATTTAGTAATAAAGGAATCTCAGATAATATGCCAACGGTAACTTTAGACAAAAACATTTTAGATATTAATATAGTAGATTTATTAATTGAAACTAAATTAGTATCTTCTAAATCTGAAGCAAGAAGATTAATAGAACAAAATGGGATTTCATTAAATCAAGAAAAGGTTAGTTTGTTAGATCAAATTATTACAAAGGACAATTTGAACAATAATTCATTAGTTTTGCAAAAAGGTAAAAAAGTATTTTTAAAAGTCGTTTTTGAATAAAAAACGATTTTTTGCATACGTTTTTAAATACGTTCTGTGTTGTTTTTAGGGTAAAATTTAGTTGTAGATTTTACAAACTCTTTGTAATTTCGGCAAAAAAAATGTAGAAATTGCAGAAAAATTGCAGATTTTACACCATGTGGAAGTGGCAAGAAATACAAGAAATGTTGTATTGATAAGAAAAAGACTTCCACGTTAAATGTTGGTTGTACTTTTGATGACTGGTTAGATTATGAAAAAATAAATAAACCCTCAATAGATTACGATTATGATGTCAAAAATTCACCTTACTATAATGAAGAACTTAATAATTTATTAGTTCAAGAATGTTATGTTGGAGAAGCAGATAGTAAAACAAGTACGAAAACAGATTACTATTTGATAATAATGCATTATATATTAGATTTTGCCAAAAAGAAGAAGATCAAAAATATGAAAGAATTAGATTTTAAGATTGTTGATGATTTTATTATGAATATTTATTACAATTTTGATGAAGTAATTTGGTACTTAAAAGGAGAAGATTATAACTTAAATATAATAATAGAATACTTAGAAAAATTTAGTGAAACATTTGATATTACCGATCCTTTATTATATGAAAATATTCTTAGAACAAAATGTCAAGTATTATTTAAATTGGGAAAATCAGAAACTGGCGAGAAAATGATTGCTTCTTATTTAAAAGATAATCCTAAAGCAACGTACGCTTATGTAGAATTAATTGATGATTTTGTTGATATTAAAAATTATGAAAAAGCAAGACTATATTACGATTTAGGTATGGCTCAAGATGGGTTAGAAGATAAAGTTGCAATAGAAGAAAGAATCAATTATTTTAAAGAGGAGTAAATTAAGATGAGATTAATAAATATAGCAAGTAATAGCTCTACTTGGAGAGGTTTAGATTATTATAAAGAGAAAAATATTGTTAACTACAAGAAAATAAGTGATTTTGAATATAGTGGAATCCCAATTGGAAGTAATAAAGAAAAATATAATGTATTTATGGATATGGAGCACCCTAGAAAATCTAAATGTAATTGCCCTCACGCTAAAGATAAGAGAATTATTTGTAAACATATAGTCGCTCTTTATTTTACAGTTTTTCCTAGTAAAGTAGATCAATTTTTAAAAGAAGTAGAAGAAGCTAATCAACAATATGAAGAATATGAAAAAGAGTTATATAGGAAAACAATAGAATATATTAATAATATGTCAAAAAGTGAATTACAAAAAGCCTTAGTTGAAACATTAAATTATGCTCCCGAATGGTTATATGAGAGATTTGTAAGAAATAACGTGGGATTTCAGTAAATGAAGAGCCCAACTATTTTAAGTGTTATATTTCTAGACATTATAGCACAGGATTTGTTATAATTTAAGTGAAGAGGTGTATTTATATGGAAGCTGTTCATATTAATAGTAAAAAAGAAGATATAGCCGAGTTAGTATTATTGCCAGGTGATCCTTTAAGGGCAAAATATATCGCGGAGAATTTTTTAGAAGATGTAAAACTTGTCAACGAAGTAAGAAATATGCTTGCTTTTACAGGTATTTATAAAAACAAAAGAATAACAGTTATGGGTAGTGGGATGGGAATACCATCTGTTGCAATATATTCTCATGAACTTTATCATTTTTATAATGTTAAAAAAATTATTAGAATCGGCACAGCTGGGGCATTTAGACCGGGTGTTAAGGTTAGAGATATCGTATTAGGGAAAGATGCTTACTCACCGTCTAATTTTGCTTATGGGTACCGTAAAACTCATTCTAAAGTAGTTAATTCATCCCTTGAGTTAAATAATATTATTAAAAATACTGCTCAAGAATTAAATATCCCTATTAATGAAGGAACATTATTTACATCAGAGATATTTGATGTTTATCAAAATATTGATCATTTAAAAGCTGAGATACCTAATGATATATCTCCACTTGCAAGTGAAATGGAAGCTTTTGGATTATTTCACATTGCCCAGGTTAATAATAAAGAAGCAGCTTGTCTTGTCTCAATAAGTGATAGTAAGTTTGAAGACTCGGATTTAAGTCCTGAAGAAAGACAAACAACTTTAAATGAAATGATAGTACTAGCACTTGAAAGCATTATAAAAGAGTAAATTTTACTCTTTTTTAATTAAGGAATAAACGGTTTTAAAATATCTTACATATTTCATCTTCATTAATCTTAAGGAGAAAAATAAAAGTTTAAGTGGAATCAATATAACAAAAAATTAAAATCAGGATAAAAATACACTAAATAATTAAAATCAATGATTTTACATTAACTTTTTTTAATGATAGGATATTTTCTAGGGAGTTTTTAACTGTTTGGGTGCTGCCTCTTTCAGGGGATCTGAAAGGAGGCTAGATATTATGAAAAGAACTGATTTTCTAATCATTTCTTATATTATAATTATCTTTTTACTAATAGTCTTACTTTTTTTAGTAAGTTTTTAATAAAGAAAGCACCAGCTATTTTTAGCTAGTGCACAATAATTTTGGTAGCACTCAAACATTCAGAGTTAAATGCTTCCTTTTTATTATATGAAGTTTCCTTCATCTGCATACATCTTAGCATATTATTTTATTTTAAACAATATACAAAAGTTTAAATTTTCCTAGTATTTTTAATGGGAATATTTAAAATCGTCTGTTTTACAATAAATATTTTTAATGATAAGATATTTTCTAAGGAGTTTTTAGTAAAGAAAGCACCAGCTAATTTAGCTGGTGCAACAAAACATAGGCAGCACTTAAATATGCAGAGTTAAATGCTTCCGTTTTTTATATGAAGTCCCCTTCATATATATTTATCTTAGCATATTCTTTTATTTTAAACAATATACAAAAGTTTAAATTTACAAAAAAATAATTTTTAATATCAATTTATAATGTTTGTTATAAATTAAAATAATTATAGGTTCTTCATAGAAAAACTTGAATTATACTAATTCAAGTCTTACTTCTAAGGCGTCATCGCCTCTGCGTTCTTTAAGTTTAATTATTCTAGTATATCCGCCTGCTCTTTTTTCATATCTTGGAGCAAGTTCATTAAAAATTTTGTTTACTAGTTCTTTATCATTATGAAGAAATGCTAGAGCTTTTCTTCTAGCTACTAATGATCCGTCTTTACCATAAGTAATCATTTTGTCAACAAACTTTCTTACTTCTTTAGCTCTAGCTTCAGTTGTAACAACATATTCATAGTTAATTACATCTTTGGTAAGTCCGGCTAATATACTTCTTCTAATGCGCGATTCTCTACCTAATTTACGATATAACATATACTTACCTCTTTCTAGTCACGGAACTTTAGTTCCATTTCTTTTACTTTATCTAATACTTCTTTTAATGATTTTTTACCTAAGTTACGAATCTTTGTAACTTCGATTTCTTTTTTATCAATTAAATCTTGCATAGTATGAATACCAGCTCTTTTTAAACAGTTATATGCTCTAACCGAAAATTCTATTTCTTCAATTGGAGTTTCTAGTGTTTTAGTAATAATATCTACTTTTTTCTCAGCAATAATACCAGTAATATCAGCAATATTATTTAAATCACAGATTATTTCTAAATGTTCAATTAAAATTCTTGATGCAAGAGCCATAGCTTCTTCTGGAGATAGAGCTCCATTAGTATAAACTTCCATAATTAATTTATCAAAGTTTTCATTATGACCAACTCGAGCATCTTCTCTTTCATAACTTACTCTTTCAATTGGTGAGTATAATGAATCAATTGGAATTAATCCTTGAACTGCATCGCCCAATAATTTCTTGTTTTCATGAGCGGCAACATAACCGCGTCCGTTTCCTACAGTCAGTTCCATGTCAAGTGCGCCACCTTTAACGATATTACATATTACATGATCAGGATTAATAATTTCAAGGTCTGCGTCTCTTTCAATATCTCCAGCTGTTACTACACCCTCTTTTTTAGTGTTTAAAATTAGTTTTTTATTTTCTTTACTATGGTTTTTAATAACCACACCTTTTAAATTTAAAACTATAGTTGTAACATCTTCAACAATTCCATCAATTTTTTGGAATTCATGCATTACTCCTTCAATCCTAACACTAGTAATAGCAGATCCTGGCATTGATGATAACATAACTCTTCTTAAAGCATTTCCTAAAGTTGTTCCAAAACCTCTTTCTAAAGGTTCTAATTCAAATTTCCCATAATTATTTTTTTCTAAATATTCTGTTATTTTATATTCTGGTTTTTCAAAACTCATTTTTCAATTCCTCCCTTAATTTCTTGGACGTTTTGGTGCTCTACAACCATTATGTGGTACTGGTGTTTCATCATTAATTGCTGTAATTTCTAAGCCAGCTGTTTGTAGTCCTCTAATCGCATTCTCGCGACCTCCGCCTAAACCTTTGACAAATACTTCTACTTTTTTTACACCTGACTCCATTGCAGTTTTTGCAGCTTCTTCAGCAGCAATACCAGCAGCAAATGGAGTTTTCTTTTTCGAACCCTTATAACCAATCGAACCAGATGATGCCCAGCTAATTACATTTCCATGAACATCAGTAATTGATACGACTGTATTGTTATAAGTTGAATGAATATGTGCTGCGCCTTCAGGTATATTCTTTTTTACTTTTCTTTTTCTTCTATTATAAGCCATAATTTACCTCCTATTTTCCTGCTTTTTTCTTGTTTGCCACAACTTTACCGCGACCTTTACGAGTGCGAGCATTGCGACTTGTTCTTTGACCATGAACGGGAAGACCTTTTTTATGTCTTGTCCCTTCATATGAATTAATTTCCATTTTTGTTTTAATGT
>JAQVWT010000012.1 GCA_028709545.1 Bacilli bacterium | reverse complement strand
TATTAAAAATATATAAAAGTTCTAGCTTAAGTCATAATATAAATTATTTATAATAACGGGTAATTTTAATAAATTTAATAAACACACCACAAAAAGTGCAAATGAAATACCACAAAAAGTGCAAATGAAATACCACAAAAAGTGCAAATGGATGTTGCTTTAATAATACAGTAAATATTTTGAAAAAGTTGACTAACAGGCTTATTTAATTTTATTAGTCTCCTTGTCGCTTGACAATCACACTGAAAAACAGTATAATTTCAGTGTGATTGTCAAAGGAAGAAGAGAGATTATTATGAGAAAAGAAGAAAAAATAGATTTTAAAATCAATAAAAATATTCTTAAAGACTATGTAGAAGCAATTAATTCAATAAAAGAACCTATGAGGCAAATTAAAGAACAACTAAATCAGATATCAAAGCCAATGCAAGAACTAAGCAAGACACTAAATGAATTTGTGAAACCAGCTGCTGAAGCTAATTATGCATTTGAGTCAATAAGAAAAATGAGTGAACAATTAAAATCATATTCTATAAAATATCCTAATGAACAATATAAAATATTTACTGACGCTATTAAACAAATAGCTGATACTAACAACGGTATGCTTTCTACAAGAATGATTGAGCCTCTTAATATTAGCAGACAATATCTATCAATAATGCAAAAAAACAATGATATTGAAAAAATAGCGAGAGGAATTTACCTTACGCCAAGTGCTTTTGAAGATAGTTACTTTTCCTTTCAACAAAAGTATAAACAAGTAATTTTTTCACATATGAATGCTCTATATTTTTATGGAATGACAGAGGAATTTCCGTATAACTATACAGTAACTGTTCCGCAAAACTATCATGTTGATATAGTAAATGAAAAGTGTAATGTATTTTATGTGTCGGATGAAATATATGAAATGGGAGTAGTAGAAGTAGAAACTCCAAATGGCAATAAAGTTAGAGTTTATGATAAAGAAAGAAGCATTTGTGATATTATAAGATCAAAAGGAAGAATGGATTCTGAGCAAGTGAAAAAAGCAATCAAGCAATATACCCAAAGTCGAGATAAAGACATAGTTAAACTTTCTAAATATTCAAAAAAGATGGGATTAAGTGATAAAGTAATGGAAATAGTAGGGGGAGCATATTATGATTAATTCAGCTCAAGCTATAAAAGATAAGCTAAAAAATATATCAAAAGATAAAAATGTTGATTTTAATTCTGTAATGAGATTTTACATGTATGACAGATTTGTTGAACGCTTATCAAAGAGTAAATATAAAGATAATTTTATATTAAAAGGTAGCTTCTATTTATTAGATTATTTGGGATTGATAATAGAAGTACTATGGATATAGATACTGCAGTAAGGAAAGCAAATTTCACTGAAGAAAATATTGTTAAAATGGTAACAGAAATAATCGATATAGATGTAAAAGATAATGTTGAATTTAAAATAGAAAAAACATCTGCCATAAGAGATGAAGATGAATATGGTGGATTAAGAGTAACAATCAATTTTAGTTTAGAAAATATAAAAGATAAACTTTATATTGATATAGCAACAGGAGATCCGATACATCCAGGACCTGATGATTTTAATTATGAATCATTATTAGGCAATGAAGTATATAAGGTGTGGTCATATAATTTAGAAACTGTATTAGCTGAAAAAATTGAAACAATACTTAGTAAATTAGAAACAAGTAGCAGAATGAAAGATTATTATGATATTTATTTAATACATAAATTTAAATTTAATAAAATAAATAAAATTAATTTAAGAGGTGCAGTAGAAAAGACTTTTGAAAGAAGAAAGTTCAATGCAGATATAATCACTAGTCTTAATATAATTAAAGATAGTAATGTTTTAAGAAAAAAATGGATAAGCTATGCCAAAAAAAACAGTTATGCTAAAGATTTAGATTTTGATGAAACAATAAAATGTTTGGAAGATTTTATAAAAGTAATAACACCGACATTTACATAGGAGACAAACTATGATAAGACAATCTTTTTTGTATTTGTCAAAAAGATTTCAAATTTAAAACTTGATAAAAATATTTTATTAGTAATTGAAATAGCTATAAGAACCACTTTAGAAATCATTGAATCACATTACTAATAGAAATTAGACTATCTAACAGTCTTTTTTTTTGATAAGATATAAACAAGGAATTGATGTACATGAAACTATATTTATATGATTGGGATGGAACTATTTATGATGGAGATTCTTCTGCTGATTTTTTTATGTTTTGTTTAAAGAAAGATAAGAAGTTAATATTTCATTTATTTAAATGTATTATGCCTTTTATTAAATATAAATCTAAATATATTAATATTACAGAGTTTAAAGAAGAAGTGTTTTCATTTTTAAAGACTATTGATAATGTTGATGATTATGTTAAAGAGTTTTGGGATATAAATGAATATAAAATAAAAGAGTTTTATTTAAATAAAGACCATTCAAAAGATATCATAATATCTGCTTCGCCTGAATTTCTACTAGAGCCCATTTGTAAAGAATTAAAAGTTAAAGATATGATAGCTTCTGATGTTGATAAGAAAACAGGTAAGTTTAATAAACCTAATTGCCGTGGTGAAGAGAAGATAGTTAGGTTTAGAGAGAAATATCCTAAGGCTGAGATACTTGAAATGTACAGTGATTCAATGCATGATAAACCACTATTAGATCTTGCTAAGAAAAGTTATATGGTAAAAGGTAATAAAATATATGATTATGAAACATATAAGCCAAATATCTTAAAAAGATTTTGGAACAGGGGTTGGAGTATATATCATAAGAATGAAGAAATCTGGAACTATTTAATAGTAGGGGGACTTACCACTGTTGTAAGTATTGGATCTTACAGTATCTTTATAAAGACATGTAGTTTAAATTATATTTTATCAAATATATTATCATGGATACTTGCTCTTATCTTTGCCTATTTTACTAACCGCTGGTTTGTATTTAGAAGTAATAATAAAGATATGGTAAATGAGTTTATTAAATTTAGTGGTTCAAGAGTTATAACTTTGGTTGTAGAAACTGTGACTTTGATGGTTCTAATTGATTTAATTATGTTTGATGAACTATGGTCTAAAGTAATAGGCCAAATAATAGTTGTGGTTTTAAATTATATTATTAGTAAGTTATTAGTATTTAAAGAAAAGTAGTAAATTATAGATGGAAGATTTTAAAAAAACAATTTGTTATAATAGATTTATTATAAAACTTATGAAAGAGGTTATTAAATATGGATGATAATATTGAATATGAAAAAGTAGAAGAGACAAATGATGCTTATAAAAAACAATTATATTGGAATATGGCTATAGGTTTGCAACAAGTAGATAATCTTACACCATCGGTATATTTGAAACAATTAGCAAATGAAAATGTCCAAGGGAAAATAAGCAATAAGGAAGTAGAAGATTTACTACATAAATATTATGAAACAAAGGATTTGAAAGATCAAAAAGTTTCTAATCAGCAAGAATGTGATTTAGTATCTACTCGCATTGTAGAATTACTTAATGATAATAGTTTTACCTTAAATCCAATTACAATTAAAGAAACTCATAAATATTTATTTAAAGGTATTTATGATTTTGCTGGTAAATACCGAGAGTATAATATTACTAAAGATGAACCTATACTAAATAATAAGACAGTTAATTATGCACCTTTTCATTTAATTGAAAGTTCTTTAGAACACGATTTTAATAAAGAAAAAATCTTTGTTTATAAAGATTTGACAATGAAAGAAAAAATATCCCATATTGCAGAATTTACTTCTTCTATATGGCAAGTCCACCCATTTGGTGAAGGCAATACTAGAACTACTGCAGTAGTAATTGAAAAATATTTAAGAAATTTAGGTTTTAATGTTAATAATGATTTATTTAAAGAGAATTCACTTTATTTTAGAAATGCTTTAGTAAGAAGTAATTTTACTGATATAGCAAGTAATGTTTACCCAACTAATGAATATTTACTTAAGTTTTATGAAAATCTACTTGATAATGGTAAACATGTTTTAAACAATGAAGAAATGTTTATTGATTAGTTAGAAATAAAGCCGGCCTAAATAACCATACACTTAATCAACATCATAATATCCTCTTAAAAAAGAAGTTAATATATATTTGCTTCTTTTTTTGATAATTAAAAGTAGTACTTACTTTTTTAGATTTAGACTATAAAAAGTAATAATATTTAAAAAAAATAATATATTATATTAATCATATAAATATATAAATAATTTAATTATATTGAAATTATTTATTGAATGGAGGCAATATATTATAAATTTAATAATTAAGAAAAAATTTAAAACAATAAAATATAAAATAAAAAGTAATATAAATAAACATAATTCTATTCTTATTATAATAAGATAATGTGTCATACTAATAAATAGTGTGTGGATTGAAATAATATCATTAAGTTATTTATTTTGAGAGTGCTAATAAGCACTCTCATTCTAATGGCTTTTTTCGACATATTTTGATATACTACAATTAGTAGTAAACATTTTTTTGAGGTATAAAATGAAAATAGCTAGATTTAGAAACGGTGGAGAAAATCAATCTGTTCAGCAACATTTATTAAAAGTTGCTATGATAAGTGAAGAAAATGGTGCGAAAGCCAATTTGAAAAAAGTATCATATCTTGCTGGAATTTTGCATGATATGGGGAAATTAACTAAAGGTTTTCAAGATTATATAGCTTTACAAAAAAACGCCACAGAAAATGAAAATAACTCTAAAGTAGATCACGCTGTTTATGGAGCAAAATATATATTTTCTAAAGCACAGAATATTGGATATGAAAAACTAACTGCAGAAATAATTTCATTAGTAATCTGTTATCATCATGGTGGTCTTCCTGATTATGTTGATTCAAATAATAATTTATCTTTATTAAAACGAATGGATAAAATAGATCGAAAAGATTGTGATAAAGTGTTTGCTGAGTTTGAATCAATGTTTCCTAATATTAATTTCGATATCGTTTTTCAAGAAGCGGTTGAAGAAATAAAAAAATTTATTAATCTTAATAAGATCCGTGAAAGTGATAGTGAAAGTAAAATTTTTTCATATCATATGCTTATTAAAACCTTATATAGTATTTTAATTGATTCGGATTGGTATGATAGTTTTTTGTTTGAAACCAATCAAGAATACAAACATCAAGACACTTTAAATAATTATGTTGATGATTATATATTAAAACTTAGTGGGAAGCTTTCTGATTTTAAAAAGATTAAAGCTAAAAACCAATTACAACAATCTGTATTTAATGTTAGGAATCAAATTGCAAAGGATTGTTTAAATTTTGCGAGTAATCCAACTGGCATTTATACTTTAACAGTACCAACCGGAGGCGGGAAAACTTTATCCAGTTTAAATTTCGCACTAAATCATGCAAAAAACGATAATAAAGATAGAATATTTTATGTTGCACCTTTTACAAGTATCATAGAACAAAATGCAGATGAAATTAGAAAAGTATTAAATTGTGAAGATAAACTTTTAGAATATCACTCAAATGTTTTTTCTGATGAATCTATTGAAAGTGAAAATGAAGATAAAAATTATGTAAAGATGTTAAGTTCAAGATGGGATTATCCGATAGTTTTCACTACAATGGTACAATTTTTAAATTCAATTTTTGCAAGTCCTTCTCAAGATATAAGAAAATTACAAAGCCTAATTAATTCTGTAATTATATTTGATGAGGCCCAGTCTGTCCCTATTCACTGCATCTCTTTATTTAATGAAGCTGCCAACTTTTTAAGTGAGTTTTTAAATTGCACAATTTTGCTTTGTACAGCCACACAACCAGCTTTAAATGCAACAGAAAGACCAATAAGGCTATTGACTAATCACGAAATTGTTCAAGATGTAAAAGGTGCATATGATAAACTTCAAAGAGTTGAAGTTGTAGACCAGACTATTAAAGGAGGATATTCTTATGATGAAGCAGTATTATTATTATTAAAAATAAAAGAAAAGCATCAAAGCGTTCTAATAGTTGTAAATACAGTTAAGACTGCTGAAGAAATTTTTAATTTAATTAAAAGTAAGAATACACATAATAAATTATTTTATTTAAGTTCAAATGTTTGCCCAATGCATAGATCAAATATTATTGAAGAACTTAAAGAGTCATTAAAAAATAACGAATCTGTTATTTGCGTTAGTACTCAAGTTATTGAGTGCGGAGTAGATATAAGTTTTAGCACTGTTATAAGATCAATTGCTGGACTTGATTCAATTGCGCAAGCATCCGGGAGATGTAATAGGCATGGTGAAAAAGAAGTTTCCAATACATATATTATTAATTTTAATAATGAACTAGAAAATACGCAAAAAATATTAAATATTAATTTAGGTAAAAAACAAACTATTAATATTTTAGAGTTATACAAAGAAAATCCTGAGAAATACTCCAACAGTTTATTGTCCACAGAAATAATAAAGGAATATTTCTTTAGAATGATTAATGAAAAGAACATATCTAAAGAATTTAATTATATTTTAAAAAAAGAAGATACTACAATATTTACATTATTATCATCAATTAAAAGATCATTAAAAAACAAAAGTATAAATTATCCTTTAATATTTGGTTATCAATTTAAAACAGCTAGAAAAAATTTTCAAGTAATTAATAACCAGACAAAATCAATAATTGTTCCTTATAAAGAAGGTAAAGAAATAATTAGTGATTTAACATCTAACTTGCATATTAGTAAAAAATATGAAATATTAAAAACAGCACAAAGCTATCTAGTTAATATATTTGATAATAAATTTATTAACTTAAATAAAGAGGAGGCATTTTTGCCTTGTGAAATGGAAGGAGTATATTTATTAAAAGAAGGATTTTATAATGAAGACACAGGTGTTGTCTTAAAAAAAAGTATGGAAACATATTTTAGATAGGAGAAAGATGAGAAATAGTATAACTTTTAAAGTAACTGGAAAGTACGCGCTGTTTACTGATCCAATTACGAAAATCGGTGGTGAAAAATCCACTTTAATGCTTCCGACATATCAGGCTTTAAAAGGCATTTGTGAATCAATTTATTGGAAACCATCAATAATTTGGTATGTTGATAAAGTGAAAGTTATTAACAAAATTCAAACAGAATCAAAAGGTATTAGACCAATTAAGTATAATGGTGGAAATGATTTATCAAGGTATTTATATTTAACAGATGTATCTTATATAGTTCAGGCTCATTTTGATTTTAATTATAATCGGCCAGAACTAGAAAAAGATCATAATGAAAACAAACATTATTATATTGCGAAGAGATCGCTTAATAAAGGTGGAAGAAGAGATGTTTTTTTAGGAACAAGAGAATGTCAAGCTTATGTTGAACCTATTAACTTTGATGATGAAAAAAGTTGTTATAATGACATGGAAGAAATGGAATTTGGGCTGCACTATCATTCAATAAGTTATCCTGATGAAAACGGGAAAAACAAGTTAATAACCAAGTTTTGGTATCCGAAAATGGTTAGAGGCGTAATTACATTTTGTCGACCAGACGATTGTCCAAAAGAAGTAGTTATTAGAGAAATGAAACAAAAGATGTTTGATGAAAAAAATCATGTTGGATTAAATGAACTAGAAATTCTTGAAGGATATAATTTTGAGGAGGTAAATAATGAGCTGGATAAAAACTTTATCTGAAACTTATGACAATATATTAAGTCAGAAAGAAAAAGACTTATTACCAATTGCTCATTCTACTCAAAATTCACATATTGAAATCACAATTAATTCTAATAGAGAAATGATTAATGCTGAATTTGTTGATAAAGATGAGGCTGTGACGTTAATTCCTGTTACTGAAGATTCGGCAAGTAGAGGCAACGGTATAATTCCTCATCCTTTATGTGACAAACTTATATATCTAGCTGGTGATTACAATCATTATGTAGACGGGAAGGAAAACAAATTTTATATTGAATATATGAAGCAATTAAAATTGTGGAAAGATTCAGATTATTCAAACGAAAAAATAGAAATAATATATGATTATCTTAATAAGCAAAAATTAATATCTGATTTAATCAATTTTAAAATATTGTTTGTTGACGAAAACAACATTTTATTAGATAAATTTCAAACTGATAAAAAAATGACAGTTGGTGGACAATTAGATGCCTTTATAAGATTTAGAGTAGTTACAGACAATTTAGTAGATGCAGTTTGGGAAGACGATAAGTTAATTAATGATTATGTTAATTATTATACTTCAAAAGAAAACAATCGTGGATTCTGTTATGTTGAAGGAGAGTTTATTGAAATAACTGATAAGCATCCGTCAAAAATAACTTATTCTGGCGACAAATCAAAATTGATATCTGCTAATGATAAAAAAAACTTTACATTTAAAGGGAGATTTCATACTTCAGAGCAAGCAGTTACGGTTGGATATTTAACTTCACAGAAAGCACATAATGCATTAAAGTGGTTAATTGAAAATCAAGGTAAAAAAGTAGGTAGTAAAACATTTGTCTTGTGGGGCATTGATAATGAAAAAACACCGGACTACTTAGCAGATACAGTGGATTTTTGTTTAGAATCACTTGGAATAGATGAACGAGTAGATTATACAAAGAAAGACTTAGCAAAAGAATTTAATAAAGCAATAGATGGTTATAAGAGCGAACTTAAACCAGAAACAAAATTAGCCTTAATTGGACTTGAACCACCTACAACAGGAAGATTATCTATAATTTTCTATAGAGAGTACTTTGGTTTACAAGGAAACGAATTAATAAATTGCATAGAAAAATGGCATAAAGAAACATCTTGGCTACATCATTATAAATTTATAAATAAGGAAAGGTATAGCTTCTATGGGGCGCCTTCAACTATTGAAATAGTTAAATGTGCTTTTGGGACTGAACAAGGAGAATTCATAGTAGCAGACGCAAGAGTACTCGCTAATGGTGTAGAAAGAATGTTACCTTCTATAATAGAGGGTAGAAAAATTCCACGTGATATTGTATTGAAATTAATCGAAAGAGCTAAACAGCCCCAGAATTATAAAAACATATATAACTGGTATAAAGTGCTTACGGTTGCAAGTGCGACATATAAAAAATATTTAATTGATTATGAAAAGGAGATGTATTCTATGGAAGTAAAAGAAACAGAAAATTTAGCATACAATTGTGGAAGATTATTAGCAATTGCTGATGCTATAGAAAGTTGGTCTTTAAGAGAAAATGCCGGTAATAAAAGTGAAGTTAGAACAACAAATGCTATTAGATATTTTACTAAGTTCTCTATATTACCAGCTAGTACATGGGGAATTATAAATGATAAATTAATACCGCACAAACAAAGATTAGGAACAAAGGGTACTAAGTTATATAAACTTTTAGGAGAAATATCTAGCTTAATAGATCCAGATGATTTTAAAAATGCTAAAAATTTGGATGGTAGTATGGTATTAGGATATGATACGCAAAGACAAGCATTATTTAATAAAAAAGAGAAAGAAAATATTGAGGAGGAAGAAGAATGAATATATTAAATAATAAAATCGACTTTAAAGCGATTTTAACAGTTGAAAATGCAAATTCAAATGGTGACCCTTTAAACGGGAATATGCCTAGAACAACAATAGATGGTTTTGGAGAAATATCAGATGTGTGTTTAAAAAGAAAGATAAGAAATCGTTTATTGGATATGGGGGAAAGTATTTTTGTTCAGTCTGATGAAAAAAATATAGACGGATATAAAAGCTTGCGAGAAAGAGCAGATTCTAACGAAAAATTAAAAGAAGAATTAGCCAAAGGTAAAAAAGCTGATATAGATGTTTATTCTAAAATTGCAAATGAAACTTGGATTGATGTAAGAAGTTTCGGACAAGTATTCGCATTTAAAAACACTGAATTATCATTAGGTATTAGAGGGCCTGTTTCATTACATCCTGCCTTCAGTGTTGATCCAATTGATGTCTCTAGTATACAAATAACTAAAAGCGTAAATAGTGAGTCATCAGTAAGTGGTAAAGCATCTGACACTATGGGAATGAAACACCGTGTTGATTTTGGAGTTTATGAATTTAAAGGTAGTATTAATGTACAACTTGCTGAAAAAACAGGTTTTACCGAAGAAGATGCAGAAAAAATTAAGGAAGCAATAAGAACAATTTTTGTAAATGATTCTTCTTCTGCCAGACCAGAAGGAAGTATGAATATTGAGAAATTATATTGGTGGATGCATAATAATAAAATAGGGCAATATTCTACAAAAAAAGTGCATGAATCAATTAAAGTAATAAAGAAAGAAGATGTAAGCATACCAAAATCAATTGATGATTATAATATTATTGAGAGTAAACTAGAGAATTTAAAATTAGAAATATATGAAGGAGTATAACCAAGAAGATTATATAATGCTATCTGGTATCCAACATTATGCTTTTTGTACTAGGCAATGGGCATTAATTCATATAGAAACGGCGTGGAAAGAAAACGTGCATACTGTTATAGGCAATCTATTCCACGATAAGGCTCATAGCGGGATGAATGAAAAAAGAAGAGAGATTATTATTTCTAGATCTTTACCAATAAACTCAAGAAAACATGGTATAAGCGGAGAATGTGATATAGTAGAATTTCATAAGGATGAAAATGGTGTAAATATCAATGGCCGTAGCGGCAAATATATTCCATATCCTATAGAATATAAAAAAGGTAGTCCAAAAACAGATAATATAGATATATTACAATTAACTGCCCAGGTTATTTGTCTTGAAGAAATGTTTTGTTGTAATATTAAATATGGATATTTATTTTATGGTAAAACAAAACGTCGAGAAAAAATAATGATAACTCTTGAATTAAAAGAAGAAGTCTCTAAATTATTTTTTGAAATGCATAACTTGTTAGAAAAGGGTAATATCCCAAAAATCAAACCTACAAAAAAATGTCGACAATGTTCTCTAGCTGATGTATGTTTGCCTACTCTTAGTGAGAAAATGTCTGTTAAAAATTATATTGATAAAAAGTTAAAAGAGGATGAATATTATGAGAAAGTTGTCTAATACGCTTTATATAACTAACCCAGACAGATATTTATCGCTAGACGGAGAAACTGTTGTTGTTTTACAAGACAATCAAAAGATAGCCAGAGTGCCTCTTCATAACCTTGAGGAAATTATAACTTTTGGTTATACAGGAGCAAGTCCTGCTCTGATGGGGGCATGTGCTGAAAAAAACATTTCATTATGTTTCTTAAATAATAACGGAAAATTTTTAGCTAGAATAACAGGAAAAGTATATGGTAATGTTCTTTTAAGAAAAGAACAATATCGAATTTCTAACAATCTTGATATCTCAAATAAAATAGCTAAGAATATGGTTTTTGCTAAAGTATATAATTCGAAATGGATTATAGAAAGAGCAATTAGAGATTATCCATATCTTTTAGATATTAAAAATTTAAAGAAAAAATCTGAATTTTTATCAAAATCTTTAACTGAGATAAGAAATTGTGAAAACCTTGATACATTGAGAGGAATAGAAGGACAAGCATCATCTATGTATTTTTCTATATTTGATGAGTTGATTTTACAACAAAAAGAAGATTTTTATTTCAAAACTAGGAATAGAAGACCACCTACTGATAATGTTAATGCTATGCTTTCACTTGCTTATACTTTATTAGCTAGTATGTGTGCC
This sequence comes from Bacilli bacterium, assembly GCA_028709545.1. Taxonomy (GTDB): domain Bacteria; phylum Bacillota_I; class Bacilli_A; order RF39; family UBA660; genus DUUS01. Next base: position 15,199 of record JAQVWT010000012.1, on the reverse strand, counting down.
TCTGCTCTTGAGACCGTAGGATTAGATCCATATGTTGGATTTTTACATAGAGATAGACCAGGCAGAATTTCTTTAGCATTAGATTTAATGGAAGAGTTTAGGGGGGTACTTGCAGACAGATTTGTAATTACTTTAATTAATAAAAAAAATATAAAAGCAAATGATTTTATAACAAAAGAAAATGGCGCAGTTATTTTTAAAGAAGAGGGATTAAAGAAATTTTTAACAGCCTGGCAAAATAAAAAACAAGAAATAATAACTCACCCTTTTCTAAAAGAAAAAATAGAATGGGGATTACTTCCGTATGTACAAGCAATGTTATTAGCAAGATATCTAAGAAAAGATTTAGATGAGTATCCTTCATTTATGTGGAAATAAGGAGCGAATATGCTTGTAATAATTACTTATGATGTAAACACTCAAACGCCAAACGGAAAAAAAAGACTTCGAAAAATAGCTAAGCAATGTCAAAATTATGGACAAAGAGTTCAAAATTCTGTATTTGAATGCATTTTAGATTATTCAAAAGCACTAGAAGTCCAAAATATATTATCTAAAATAATTGATAAAGAAAAAGATAGTTTACGCTTTTATTTTATTACTAAAAATCATAAAAACAAAGTTGTTCATATAGGTAGTAAGTTTACACTTGATTTAGAAGGACCATTAATTATTTAAAGTGCGAATATAAAGCTAACATAAATAGAGTGTTTCGTTCGCACCAAATATTTATTAAAAATGTTTAAAAACTTTGTTTCACAAGAAAAAAAACATTAATTTTACAAATGAAAAAACAAAAAAATGAAATATATGTATTATTTTACATATATTTTACTGTCGCACTCTATATGAGTGCGTGGATTGAAATACGAAAAGATAAAGTGTCGTCAACCCATTTATATAGTCGCACTCTATATGAGTGCGTGGATTGAAATAATAATGAAAAAAATTAATTTAATTATTTGTTTTGTCGCACTCTATATGAGTGCGTGGATTGAAATATCGTTTAGTGGCAAAAGCATTTTTAGGCGAAAGGTCGCACTCTATATGAGTGCGTGGATTGAAATATAGGTTGGTCGTGCAAGCATTTTTAGGCATTAGGTCGCACTCTATATGAGTGCGTGGATTGAAATCACAACATCATCATAAATATCTCCCAACACTTCAAGTCGCACTCTATATGAGTGCGTGGATTGAAATAAAATGGGATATCATATATTTAAGATATTACAAAGTCGCACTCTATATGAGTGCGTGGATTGAAATGACTAATGCTTGTTTAGATTGACTCATATTTTATGTCGCACTCTATATGAGTGCGTGGATTGAAATTTGCCGATATCTACCTCATCAAGATAATGACGATGTCGCACTCTATATGAGTGCGTGGATTGAAATCGATCGCATTAGTAATGCTTATATGTGAAAAATTAGTCGCACTCTATATGAGTGCGTGGATTGAAATCAAAGTATCATACCTAAAGTAAATCCAGCTATATGTCGCACTCTATATGAGTGCGTGGATTGAAATATTGTGGGTATATACAGATAATCAACAGTGTATAAGTCGCACTCTATATGAGTGCGTGGATTGAAATAGTTAAACAGTGCCAAAGATATTACAATAAATATAAGTCGCACTCTATATGAGTGCGTGGATTGAAATATTCGATGAAATAAAAAATGTTGATGATAATACAAGTCGCACTCTATATGAGTGCGTGGATTGAAATGGTAGTGAAATACCAGATTTAAAAGAGTTTATCGTCGCACTCTATATGAGTGCGTGGATTGAAATTACCTATTACTAAAACCATATCGGTTCTATTCTTGTCGCACTCTATATGAGTGCGTGGATTGAAATTCGTTTGATGTGCTTTGTCCTAATGTTAATGCTCGTCGCACTCTATATGAGTGCGTGGATTGAAATTTTATGTGTGATGACCTAAATAAACAAGATTGTGGGTCGCACTCTATATGAGTGCGTGGATTGAAATGTTTTAAAGATATAGACAAACTAAATCGCAAAATATGTCGCACTCTATATGAGTGCGTGGATTGAAATATATTGTAGCTGTATTATTAGCATTACCAATAGGTCGCACTCTATATGAGTGCGTGGATTGAAATTATAGAAAGTAGGTGTAGTATGAAACTAAATATAGTCGCACTCTATATGAGTGCGTGGATTGAAATTGTTATGACAAATGTAAATAATAGAGTTGCAGCGTCGCACTCTATATGAGTGCGTGGATTGAAATCCTTGCTTCCTACTCAAAGTCCTAATGGTTATTTTGTCGCACTCTATATGAGTGCGTGGATTGAAATACCAATACAGTTGATGAATGTATAATAAGTAGTAGTCGCACTCTATATGAGTGCGTGGATTGAAATAAACTAGCAAATGAAATTTATGAATCAAAAAATTGTCGCACTCTATATGAGTGCGTGGATTGAAATTGGTCTAAGGTAGTGGAGATGGTTCGATTCCATCTAGTCGCACTCTATATGAGTGCGTGGATTGAAATCCATATATCACTAATATAATCAATTAAATCTTGTGTCGCACTCTATATGAGTGCGTGGATTGAAATAAAATTAGTGTGTTCTATTAAAATACTATATATTGTCGCACTCTATATGAGTGCGTGGATTGAAATGTATAAAATGCCTTGATTGTTAATGTTCCTATGTTGTCGCACTCTATATGAGTGCGTGGATTGAAATAATAGTAACTAAAGAGCAGTTTGAATCAGTAGAGGTCGCACTCTATATGAGTGCGTGGATTGAAATTCTGCTTTAAGTTTATTTTCTACTTCGTCTACTCGTCGCACTCTATATGAGTGCGTGGATTGAAATAAATGGCGGTGGAACATTTACTGTTAATGGTGAAGTCGCACTCTATATGAGTGCGTGGATTGAAATCCTTAATTCTGTAGCACCGAATGATGTAACTGATATGTCGCACTCTATATGAGTGCGTGGATTGAAATTAGAACTGATACTCAATTTTATGCATGGTTAAATCAGTCGCACTCTATATGAGTGCGTGGATTGAAATAAGCGGGTAAATTAGCTAAAATAAAAGCTCCTCAGTCGCACTCTATATGAGTGCGTGGATTGAAATTGGAAAGTCTTTAAATATATCTCTTATTTGTTTACGTCGCACTCTATATGAGTGCGTGGATTGAAATCAGACATGTTATATGTTTGTTATTATAACAAATATGTCGCACTCTATATGAGTGCGTGGATTGAAATGTTAACAGTCCTATACCACTACAAAAATTAGGTAGTCGCACTCTATATGAGTGCGTGGATTGAAATGATAGAAGTTATTATAGAGCAGACTCTAATAATAAGTCGCACTCTATATGAGTGCGTGGATTGAAATTAGAATATTCCCCTTAGGCACAGTCCTCGAGGGAGTCGCACTTTATATGAGTGTGTGGATTAAAATTCTTAGCTAGGTTTTGATACTACTATAAAAATTACTTTCTTTATAAGCTTGTGTGATTTTGTTGTTGTTTTTGTGTTGTTTTGTGTTGTTTAAAAAAATTATAATAGCTATAAAAAAACAAAACAATAATACAATATTCATATTATAGTTAAAAATAGCAATTAAAATATTATTGTAAATAAGATTTACATATTTATTTTTGTCAAATCAGCTGGCCTTTAATTTATTCAACGATAATGTTATACTTGAGCTAGAAAAAGAAGGTGCTTGTTTATGCTGAAATTAAGTGAAGTTATACTTGCTATAGAAACAACTAACATGGAAATATCAACATATTATAATAAGAAAACAAATGAGGTATTATATCAATCAGATTATGATTCACAGTTATCAACTTATACTGAAGATGATGAATATAATGATGATATTATTTTGATGTTTAATTTTGGGGATAAAAATGATTATAAAATTATGGAAAGCTTTGTTTATTCACTAGATAATATTAACATTAAAAATGAACTTATTAATAAAATTCAAGGCAGAGGATGTTTTGAAAGGTTTAAAGAATCTATTAATTATCATAATATAGATAAAGATTGGTATGAATACCGTGATAAAAAATATAAAAACATTGCTGTTAATTGGTGTAATATAAATAAAATAAAATATGAGGATGACATAAAATGGTCATAAGAAAGATGTGGTAATTATGATAATACCTGTTGGAATTAGTAAAAGACATATTCATTTAACTAAAGAAACTTTTAAAGAGTTATTTGGTTTTGATGAAATGGAAGTAAGGAATTATTTAAATCAACCTGGAGAGTTTGCGAGTAAACGTGTTGTTGATGTAAAATGGAAAGACAAAGTTTTAGAAAGAGTTAGAGTAGTTGGTCCTTTTAGAAAATATAATCAATTAGAAATATCAAGAAGTGAGGCTGATTATTTGGGGATAAGACCGCCAGTTAAACAAAGTGGTGATTTAGAAGGATCACATCCGATAACATTATGTAGCCTTAATAAAGAAGTTTATATAGAAGATGGAACTATTATCGCTATTAGGCATATTCATATTGATAAAAAGGATGCTTTAAAATACAACTTATCTGCTGATGAAAGAGTTTTAATATATAAAGATAATAAAGAAATATGTGATGCTTATGTTAAAGTAGGAGATCCCTCATATTTAGAATTACATATTGATACAGATGAGGCATTACTTTATGATTTAAAACAAGGTGATGAGGTAAAGGTAAATAAATGTGGAACATAGGCAATATTAATATTTCAAACAAAATAGTCTTAGCGCCTATGGCAGGTATTAGTAACACTGCTTACCGTAGAATCATTAAAGAAATGGGAGCAGGTTTAATTTTTGCAGAAATGGTTAGTGATAAAGCAATTGTTTACGGTAATGATAAAACCTTTAATTTGCTTAAAATGTCGCCTATGGAAAGACCCATTGCCCAGCAAATATTTGGCAGCGATGTCAATTCTTTTGTCATAGCTGCTAAAAAAATAGCCCAGATCATGAATCCTGATATCATCGATATTAATATGGGGTGTCCTGTACCTAAAATTGCGGTTAAGAGTCAGGCGGGAAGTGCTCTTCTTAAAGATCCAGATAAAATATATGAAATTGTTAAGGCGGTTGTAAATGCTGTTTCTATTCCAGTAACAGTTAAAATTAGAAGTGGGTGGGATGATTCAAGTATTAACGCTGTCATAGTTGCTAAAAAAATTGAAGAAGCTGGAGGTAAAGCAATAACTATCCATCCTAGAACTAGAAAAGATGGTTATAGTGGCAGTGCAAACTGGCAAATTATCAAAGATGTTAAAAATGCAGTATCTATTCCAGTTATTGGTAATGGTGATGTTAAAAGTTGCTATGATGCTAAGAGAATGCTTGATGAAACAGGCTGTGATGCAGTAATGATTGGTAGAGGTGTTTTAGGTAATCCTTGGCTAATCAAAGAGTGCATAGAGTATTTAGAAACGGGTAAAAAGCCAAAAAAAATAATGCCAGCTGACAAAATAAAGATGCTTAAAAAACATTATCAATTACTACTTGAGAGTCAAAGTGAAAAACAAGCCATATTAGAAATAAGAACACACGCTCTTTGGTATATCAAAGGTCTTCCAAATAGTGCTTTAATTAAAAATAAAATATGTGCTATTAAAAAAAGTGATGAACTTTTTAAAGTGTTAGATGATTATATATCTACACTTTCTTGTAATGAGACAAAATAAATTTGCTAAATCATAAAAAATATAATATAATAAAACCAGAATAGAGGTATTAAGTATGGATAAAAAAGTAGTTAGAAAAAACACTAAAAAAACAGTGCCTAAGAAAAAGCAAATTAAAAAAACAACTCCTACAAAACCTATTAAAAAAGCACAAACAATAAAAAAACCAGTACCAAACAAACCAAATATTGAAATGGATAATTGTCGCTACTGTAAAAAAGATTTTGAAAAAGGTTTAACAATATGTCCACATTGTCGCAAGAGTCAAGTTGACAAAACCGGTGGAGTAGTTATATTAATCTTAATGGTGATTTTAATGCTTAGTATTATTGGGACTCATTTTGTTAATTTATATTATGATAAACCAGTAAGTGAGGCAGACTATAAATATAATAGCATTCTTGTATCTTATGAAGAATTAGTTAGAAACGCTAAAGAATATAAAAACAAAGACGTTAAAGTAATTGGCGAGGTAATTAAAGTAGAAGGAGTAGATTCTTCATATGGAAATGTTATGACAATTACAATCGATGGAAATTTATTTAGTGGAGATTATGAACAACAAATTACTTTTAAATATGTTGATAAAGAATATGAAACTGGATTTATTGAAGGAGATATAATTACGGTTTATGGTAATTATAAATCAATCAATGGCAATGTACCTTTTATTGAAGCAGAGTATGTTGTCTTTGGTTCATAAAATATATATATTTATTTAAATTAAAATAATTCAGATCACAGTTTATGCTGTGACTTTTTTTAGCGAAATATAATTGACTATCGCACAATTGTTTGCTACAATAAAAATGCTTGAATAAAGATGTTAGAGAAATAGAATAATATAATTAGAGATTGTTTAAATATTTAATATTTGTTAGAATATGAGAGCTGGAGGAATTATGGATAAAATAATAATAAAAGGTGCTAGAGAAAACAATTTAAAAAATATCGATATAGAAATACCTAAAAATAAATTAGTAGTCATGACCGGAGTCTCTGGATCAGGAAAAAGTAGTTTAGCTTTTGATACAATATATGCTGAGGGTCAAAGAAGATATGTAGAAAGTCTTAGTGCGTATGCTAGGCAGTTTTTAGGTGGAACAGATAAAGCAAATGTTGATTCAATTGAAGGACTTAGCCCAAGTATAGCAATTGATCAAAAGACAACTAATAAAAATCCGCGTAGTACTGTTGGAACAGTAACAGAAGTTTATGATTATTTAAGATTGTTATTTGCTAGAATCGGAATTCCATATTGTCCAACCCATAAAAAACCAATTAAAAGTCAAAGTATTGAAGAAATGACTAATAAAGTAATTGCTTTAGGAATTGGTGCTAGAGTCGAAATATATGCTCCAGTTGTTTATGGAGGAAAGGGTACTCACCAGGATTTATTTAATAATCTTCGTAAAACCGGTTTTACAAGAGTGAAAATAAATGGTGTATTACATGAACTTACTGAAGATATAATCTTAGATAAAAACAAAAAAAGTAATATTTTAGTCCTTGTTGACCGAATAGTTGTTGAAGATGATGAGAGAAGTAGAATCTTTGAAGCTCTTGAAACAAGTGCAGGACTAGCAAGTGGTAAAGTAGTTGTTAATCATCTTGACCATGAAGAGATAATTATGAGTGAGCATTATGCTTGCCCAGAATGTGATTTTTCACTTCCAGAACTTGAGCCTAGACTCTTTTCATTTAACGCTCCATATGGAGCATGCCCAGAATGTAAGGGAATTGGTATTAAACAAAATATTTCACTAGATATTCTAATTCCCGATAAAAAGAAAAGTATATTAGGGGGTGCTATTAAAGGTTTTAGTTTAGATGGCAATATTTATATGACTAATGTTTTAACTGTTGCCAAGCATTTTAATATTGATTTAAATAAACCTGTTAAAGATTTAAAGAAAAGTGAACTAGATATAATTTTATATGGAACTGATCAAGAATTAGAATATGAGTATACAAGTAAAAATGGTAATAAAAGATATACTAAAGATACATATGAGGGAATCGTTAATAATTTAGAAAGAAGATATTTAGAAACTAAAAGTGGCTGGATTAGAGAATGGATTAATACACTAATGGTTGATGAGACATGTCCAGTTTGTAGCGGGGCAAGACTTGATAAAAATGTTTTAAGTGTTAAAATAAGTAAAAAAAATATATACGAAGTAAGTAGTCTTTCAATAAAAGAGTTACTAATATTATTTAATAATTTAAAACTTACTAAAGAAGAAAAAAGTATCAGTGAGCTTATCTTACAAGAAATAAATAGTAGACTTAATTTTTTAGACAATGTTGGTCTTAATTATTTAACACTTGCAAGAACAGCAACAACACTATCTGGTGGAGAAAGCCAAAGAATTAGGCTTGCCACTCAAATTGGGAGTAGTTTAAGTGGTGTTCTATATGTTTTAGATGAACCAAGTATTGGTCTTCATCAGAAAGATAACGAAAGACTAATAAAATCTCTTAAAAAAATGCGTGATTTAGGTAACACTTTAATTGTTGTAGAACATGATGAGGATACGATGATGGAAGCTGATTATTTAATAGATATCGGACCAGGTCCAGGAGATGCTGGTGGGGAAGTTGTAGCCGCTGGAACCCCTGAAGAAGTTATGAAAAACACAAACAGTTTAACTGGTAAGTATTTAAATGGTGAACTATCAATTAAAGTTCCTGAAAAAAGACGAAAAGGAAACGGAAATTTTATTGAAATACAAGGTGCGAAAGAAAACAATTTAAAAAATATTAATGTTAAATTTCCACTAGGAACTTTAACAGTCGTAACTGGAGTATCTGGTTCTGGTAAAAGTTCTTTAATCACCGATACTCTTTACAAGGCTTTAGGAAATGCCGTATATGGCAGAACTGATCGGGTAGGTAAATATAAAAACATAAAAGGCTTAGAACAAATTGATAAAGTAATAGAAATCAGTCAAGATCCCATTGGCCGAACGCCAAGAAGTAATCCAGCAACTTATGTTGGAGTCTTTGATAATATTCGTGATGTCTTTACCGAAACTAAAGAAGCAAAAATGAGAGGTTATAAAAAAGGTAGATTCTCATTTAATGTAAAAGGTGGAAGATGTGAAGCTTGTTGGGGTGACGGTGTTAAAAAGATTGAAATGCATTTTTTACCAGACGTGTATGTTGCTTGCGATGTCTGTCATGGCAAAAGATACAATAGTGAAACGCTAGAAGTAAAATTTAAAGGAAAAAATGTTGCTGATGTTCTTGATATGAGGGTTAGTGAGGCAATAGAGTTTTTTGAAAATGTCCCAAAGGTAAGAAATAAATTACAAATGATGATTGATGTTGGACTTTCATATATAAAGCTTGGACAACCAGCTCCTACTTTATCTGGAGGTGAGGCTGGAAGAATTAAACTTGCTAAAGAACTTCAAAAAAAACCGACCGGAAAAAGTATTTTTATATTAGATGAACCTACTACTGGTCTTCATGCCGATGATATTAAAAAATTATTAATTATCTTAGAACGGATTGTTAATAATGGTGATACTGTTATTGTTATTGAGCACAACTTAGATGTTATTAAAACAGCCGATTATATTATTGATTTAGGACCTGACGGTGGTGATAATGGTGGAGAAGTTGTTGCAACTGGCACGCCAGAGGCAATTTCTAAAGTTAAAAATTCGTATACTGGTCAATTTTTAAAGAAAAAATTGTAAAAAGATACAGCTAAATAATGGAACTGCACTTTTTTATGTAAATAGGATAGCCATTATTAAGCATCATAAAAACATTTTGACACAGGCGAATTAAATGAAAATTCAACTACTGCAATTTTTGCACTAGTTCAAAAAGAAGGAAATGAAAAAGTAGCGAGAGATGATATTTATTATAATATTGACGCTATAATTGCTGTTGCATATAGAGTTAATTCCAAAGGCAACTAAATTCAGAATATGGGCTACTAATACTTATCCCGAACTTGCAATTGCAAAAGTTGATGAAAAATATATATCATGTTTTGATGAAGTATTAGATAAATATTAAAAAGGTGAAAATGATGAATAAAGATATTATACTATTATTTGGTATTAGTAATGTTGGTAAAACAACAGTAGGTGAACTTTTAAGTAAAAAAATGAAATATACATTTTTTGATTTAGATGAAGAAATAAAAAAATATTACAATACAACTTTAGAAGAATTTCAAAAGTTATTTCCTTATGAAAATGCTCAAAAAAAAGGGGCAGTGATTAAAAATATTATTTTAAAAAACAATAAAAACATAATAATAGCTGTTTCGCCAATATATTACTCAGTTAATTTTAATTATTTATTGAAGAAAGAAAATGTTTTAGCCATTGAGTTACAAGATACTCCAAATAATATTTTTGATAGATTGCTTTTTTCAGATGAGAATGACAACGTTTATTTTGATGATGAATATAAAAATGAGAATAAGAGCCACTATATAAAAGAAATAAAAAAAGATATTACATACTATAAAAGGGCGTTTTCTAAAATAGAATTTAAGTATTTTATAAATGGAAAAACAGCAAAAGAAGTTTCAGATGATCTATACAAACTAATAAATCAAAAAAATTATAATTGCTAAAACGCATAAATAATTATATACTAATTATAGGTGATGTAAATGATTATTTATAGTGAAAAGAAAAAAACAAGTATGAATATATTAGAACTGTGTTTAACTTTATTAATAAACGCAACAGCTCTTATACTTGCAACCAGTATTTTTAAAGGAATTTATATTAGTAATTTTTGGTATGGGATACTTGCTGCGGCGGTAATTATGATTTTAAATAAAACAGTTAAACCTTTTATTAAACTTTTAGCTCTGCCAATAACTATTTATACTTTAGGACTTTTTTATCCTTTTGTTAATGTGTTTATTTTAAAAATAGCAGGTTTACTTATTGGCAAAAATTTTATAGTTGACGGCTGGATCGCACCATTTTTTGTATCTATTTTTATTTCGCTTTTTACAATTATATTAGATGCTTTAATTACTAAACAAATAGTTGGAGATAAAAAATGAATCCGATAATTTTTTCGATAGGTAGTTTTGATTTAAGATGGTATAGTTTGATAATGCTCTTAGCTGTTATTGTTGGAGTAGGACTTGTTCAAAAAGAAACTAGAAAATTTAATATTAAGAATGACTTTGTTTTTAATATGATATTTTGGGCGATTATATTTGGGTTATTAGGAGCGAGACTTTATTTTGTAATATTTAACTGGGATTATTTTAATTCTAATTTAAGTGAAATATTTAAAACATGGGAAGGTGGACTTGCCATTCATGGCGCTATTATTGCGGGTCTTATAACTATTTATGTTTATTGTAAAAAATATAAAGTAAGATTATTTCGTTATTTAGACTTTATGGCCGTGCCTCTACTTCTTGCTCAAGCAATAGGTAGATGGGGAAATTTCTTTAATAGTGAGGCTCATGGCGTAGCAACTACAGCAGCTCATTTAAAAAGTTTATTTATTCCTAACTTTATAATTGAAGGAATGAAAATAGATGGTGTTTATTATACGCCAACATTCTTGTTTGAGTCTCTTGCTTGTTTACTGTTATTTCTATTGTTTTTAGTTATTAGAAGAGGTAAATATATAAAAGTTGGAACTATGACTGGATTATATTTAATTGGTTATGGAGGAATTCGTTTCTTTATTGAAATGAGCAGAACTGATGCTCTTTTACTTGGAGGATTTAAAATTGCTCAAATAGTATCAATTATTATGATAGTAATAGGTATTATTATAATTACAATTAATTCAAGAAAAAGTAAGTTTGAAGATTTATATAACGATAAAAACAATGTTGATCAGGTGATGTTTTAATGTATGATTTAATTATTATTGGCCTTGGGCCTGCTGGTATAAATGCTGGTATTTACGCGCTAAGAAGTAAATTAAATGTTTTGTTAATCGAGAAACAAACTCCAGGTGGTAAGTTAAACAGTATCAGTAAAATTGATAATTATTTAGGGTCGATTGATTTAACCGGTCCGGAGCTTGCGACTAACTTTTATAAACAAATTAGAGCTTTAAAACCTGAGATTAAACTAGAAGAAGTAATTGATGTAAAAATAAAAGATGATTTTAAAGAAGTTACTACAAATAGTGGAACCTATAATAGTAAAGCTGTAATTATTGCATCTGGTAGTGGTCAAAAAAAACTTAAAGGCTTTGAGGCAATGCAAAGTATTAGTTACTGTGCTTTATGTGATGCCAATCTTTATGAAGGAAAAGATGTAATCCTTATTGGTAATAATTTCAAAGCAGTTGAAGAAGCTAAATATTTAAGTAAGATTGTTAATAAATTATATTTTGTTTATGAAGGTAGTGCAATAGATTTAAAGCTAGATAATGTTGAGATTATCTATGATGAAGAAGTTAAAGATATAAAACTAGAAAATAATTTAATAAAAGAAGTGATTTTAAAAAATCGTCGTCTTAAAAGTGACGGTCTATTTGTTAGTTTAGGCAGTGGTCCGGCTACATATTTTGTGAAGAACCTTGGAATAACAGATGAAAAAGGTTATATTACAGTTAATGAAAAACAGGAAACTAATATTTCAGGTATTTATGCTTGTGGTGATATTGTAAAAAAAGATGTCTATCAGATAATAAACGCTGCAAGTGAAGGAGCTATTGCTGCTGTTAATGCTGGTAAATATGTTCGTAATCAATCAAGATAATAAAAGCAGATCTTGATTTTTTGTAATTTTACTTTTAAAAATATATATGTTATATTCTAAATCGGGTGTTTTTATGAATAATTTAGTCTTAGCCTATATAGGTGATGCAGCATATGAACTTTATATTCGCGAGTATTTAATTAACTGCGGAATTGCCAAAGTAAATCAGCTTCAGAAAAAGAGTTTAGAATATGTCAGTGCAATTTCTCAAAGAATAATATTAGAGAAACTAGAAAATCAAAACATATTTACTGAAGAGGAAAAATCTATCATTAAAAGAGGTAGAAATGCTAGTAGCCACCGCAGTAAAACAACAGATATAATTACTTATAAAAAATCAACTGGTTTAGAATGTTTAATTGGTTATTTATATTTAAATAATAAAAAAAGATATATTGAAATAATGGAAAGAGTTGTAGAAATAAGATGAGAGTATGTGGGAAAAATGTATTTAAAGAATTAGATATTACTAAAATAAAAAAAATCTATTTAGCTAAAAATTTTAAAGATCAAGATGTTTTAAAATTTATTAAAGATAATAATTTAAAATATGTTTTAACAGATAGTATTTTATTAAATAAAATGATACCTAATAACCAAGGAATAATTATAGATATTCACGAGTATAACTACGGAACCCTTGATGATATAAAAGAAGATAATTTAGTTTTAATATTAGATCATTTAGAAGATCCTCATAACTTTGGGGCGATAATTCGTTCTTGTGAGGCAAGAGGGGTTAAAAATATCATTATTCCAAAAGATAGATCAGTAAATGTTAATGAAACTGTTATGAAAACCAGTGCTGGAGCTTTATCAAATGTTAATATTATTATGGTAAAAAATTTAGTACACACAATAAATCAGTTAAAAGATAAAGAGTATTTTATTTATGCAGCCGAGGCAGGAGGCCAAAACTTCTTGCAAGTTGATTATGCGAAAAAAATATGTTTAATAATTGGTAGTGAAGGTTTTGGCGTATCACCATTAGTTAAGAAAAATAGTGATGTAATTATTTCAATACCAATGTTTGGAAAAATCAATAGTTTAAATGCATCAGTTGCAGCGGGAATATTATTATTTGGAATAGGTGATGCCAGTGGAGTATAACGATATAGAATTAGTGCATTTAGTAAGTGAGCAAGATGAAGTTGCTAAAGATGCTTTATATGAAAAATATAATTATATAATTGATATAATCATGGCAAAATATAAAAAAGTATTTTATGTTTTAAATATGGATGCCAGTGAAGTAAGACAAGATGCGATGCTAGCGTTTTCCGATGCATTAGTACGATATTCTAATGAAAAAGATACTTCTCTTGCTACTTTTATTTCTTTAGTAATTGAAAGAAAAATTCAGAACTGTGTTCGCTCAGCTGATACTATTAAAAACAAGAAATATAATGAAAGATATAGTTTAGATTATGAGTATGAAGCTTTTAATAAACCCTTATCAGAAATTATTGGTGATGCTGATGCTGATCCTTTAGTCAAAATATCTTCAAAAGAAGCATATCAAGAACTAACTACTAAAATTAAAAGTGTGTTATCCCCACTTGAATATGAAGTATACAAACTATTAGTAAGTGGATTTACTTATATTGATATAGCAAAGATTCTTGAGAAAGAACCAAAGCAAATAGATAATACAATTCAAAGATTAAGAACTAAAATTAAAGAATTAATTTAAGGAGGATAAAGAATGAGTTTATCAAAAGAAATATTAGAAAAAATGTCTCTTGAAGAAAAAATCGGTCAATTATTTTTTGTAAGACCAGAGGCCTTAAAAAACCAAATAAATTGTGACAAAAAGCCCACTATTAAAATAAGTGATATTCAAAAAGAGAGTTTAGCTAAATATAATGTTGGGGGAATTGCTTTTTTTGGAAAAAACATCATCAGTAGAGAGCAAGTTATTAAATATATTAATGATTTGCAAAACAATAGTAAATACACTTTATTTATCGGTGCTGATGAAGAAGGTGGTTTAGTTAGAAGGCTAAGTAATAATGAAGATATAGGCGTAACTAAATTCCCTAATATGCGAGAAATCCAAAATACAAAAGATGCATTGAATGTTGGAACAACACTAGGTAAAGAAATGAAAGACCTAGGATTTAATTTAGATTTTGCACCGGTTGCTGATGTTCAAACTAATCCTAATAATAAGATTATTGGCAATAGAGCTTTTAGTACAGATGCGAAAGAAGCATCAAAGATGGTTGAGGCAGTAGTAAAAGGATTTTTAAAAGAAAACTTTTCATCTACATTAAAACATTTTCCAGGTCATGGCGATACTTTAAAAGATAGTCATATTGGAATAGCTTCATCAGATGCGGGTTTAAATACTTTATTAAATAGAGAAATGCTTCCGTTTGAAGCTGGCATAAAAGCTGGTACTGACTTTATTATGACTGGGCATATATCTCTTCCTAATATTTTAAGTAACCATATGCCAGCTACAATGTCAAAAGAGATTATTACTGGGATATTAAGAGATACATTAAATTTTAAAAAGATAATTATTACTGACTCACTGGAAATGAAAGCTATATTAAATTATTATAAAACTGATGAAATCATTACTAATTGTATTATGGCTGGCATTGATGTCCTTTTAATGCCTAAAAATCTAGAAGAATATTTTACTAGACTAAAAAGAATGATTATTGATGAAAAAATAAAAGAAGAAAGAATTAACGAGTCAACAAAAAGAATTTTAGATGTAAAAGTTGAAAGAGGTATTATCAAATAATATCGAAAAATA
>JAQVWT010000051.1 GCA_028709545.1 Bacilli bacterium | reverse complement strand
TTTGGAGACCGTTATCGTGCCATTAGACCATACCCCTATAATAAACTGCTCAAGTAAACTGATTATAGCATACACCAACCCAGTTATCAAGAAAAAATAGTCCTTTCTAAATCTCTAACTTTTGCATATATTGTAATAGTATAAAAGTGTTTTTCAAGACGGTTTATACTAGACAAAATCATAGTTTTTTGCTATAATTCTTGTCGTGGGGCATTATGCTAGTCACAAACACTATTTGAAGATGGGGCTAAAAATCCATTAATTGAAAGCATTAGACACTTTATATATTTGCTTTAGCTGCCCAAGTTAGGGTGAGGATATAATTTAAAGCTTTAGGGAAAACTGTAAAGGCATACAGTTCGCACCCTTTGGCTACGTCATCAAAAAATTTAACTTCATGTCGTGAGTGGGTATTTGGGATTAATTTGATTATCAAAAAGATAATGAATAAAAATTATGAAATTATACTTGCAAAAGCGAATAAGAATAGGTTAGTTGTGTCAGAGAAAATCTCTAGCGTGTATTTGTTATAAAGATTGTAGTGCGGACTATGTGGCAATCGAGTCACTAAAAAGGAAACTATTAGTTTGTTTTTTTAAAGAGAAATCGCCTGAGGGTAACCGAAAGTGGAGAAAAACAAGAGAAATTCAACTCGACCAAAGCCGTAAAATTAATTTATAATAAGCCATAACTTTTCAAAAAAGACTTTATAAGGAGGTTATTAGTTTGAAAAAAAATAACTGGATATATAAGGTTTTTTTATTGACGTTTTTATTATCAATTGTTTTTAGTGGTGTTGCAAATATCATTACTTACAATGCAAATCCAGTAGTGATTGGAATTCTTCTTTTAATAGTTATTTCCTTAGGAATAACTTTTGATATGATTGGTACAAGTGTTCTTACAAGTAAAGAATCTACTTTTCATGCGATGAATTCTAGAAAAATTAAAGGTGCTAAAGAAGCTATCCGGCTTCTTAAAAATAATGCTCAAGTTTCAAATTTATGTCTCGATGTATTTGGCGATGTCTTTGGTATTCTTAGTGGTAGTTTAGGAGCAGTTCTAGCTATCAGCATCGCAAATATTACTAATATAGCTATGCCGGTTATTTCCGTTTTAGTTGGAGCTTTTATTTCCGGAGTGACGGTTGGTGGAAAAGCTGGTTTTAAAAATGTAGCAATAAAAAACTCTGACTATATAGTTTTTACAGTTGCTAAAATTCGACACTTTTTTACTTTGAAGTAGGGTATTATAAAAACTGCTTTTTATTTTAATTAAATTAATATATAATGTTAAAGGAGGAAAATAGATGTTAGAATTAAAAAAAGTAACAAAAATATATGAAACTGGGGGTTTCAAACAAAAAGCTTTAGATGAGGTAGATATCTGTTTTAGAGAAAATGAATTTACTTCAGTTTTAGGTCCATCTGGATCTGGCAAGACAACACTACTTAATATTATTGGTGGTCTTGATCAGTATACAAGTGGAGATTTAAAAATAAATGAGATTAGTACTAAGAAATTTAAAGATAAAGAGTGGGATTCATATCGAAATCACCGGATTGGTTTTGTTTTTCAAAGTTATAATTTAATAACCCATCAATCAGTCTTAGCAAATGTTGAACTTGCTTTGACTTTATCTGGTGCATCAAAGGTTGAAAGAAGAAGAAAAGCAAAAAAGGCTTTAAAAGAAGTTGGCTTAAGCCTTCATATTAACAAAAAGCCTAATCAATTATCTGGTGGTCAAATGCAGAGAGTTGCGATTGCTAGAGCTCTTGTTAATAATCCGGATATACTACTTGCTGATGAGCCAACTGGAGCCCTTGACTCAGAAACAAGCAAGCAAATTATGGATCTTTTAAGAAAGATCGCTAAAGATAAACTGGTAATTATGGTCACTCATAATAGTGAGCTAGCTAGTACTTATTCAACCAGAATTATTAATTTAAAAGATGGGAAAATTATAGATGATACAAATCCTTATCACGGAGAAAATAATACAACTGAGAAAAAAGAAGTAAGTTTAAAAAAAGGAAGAACCAAATCAATGGGACTTAAAACAGCTTTATCACTATCACTAAATAACTTACTAACTAAAAAAGGAAGAACTTTCTTAACTGCATTTGCAGGTTCTATTGGTATAATAGGTATTGCTTTAATATTATCTCTATCAAATGGAGTGAATAATTATATTGAAAGAATGGAAAAAGAAACGTTATCATCATATCCAATTCAAATTGAATCATCAACTATGGACTATTCTTCAATGCTTCAAAGTTTTACTAAAGGTGAAAAAGTAGAGTGTGATCTAAATAAAATTTGTACTAGAGATGATATTTCGGTTAGTCCATCTATTCAAATGGAAACTGCAAAGATCACTAATAACTTAGAAGAGTTTAAAAAATATTTAGATAATAATGGTGGTAATATTAATGATTATGTAACTGATATTCAGTATAAATATAATTTTGATCTTCATATATATAGTAAAAATACTAACAATGCAGTTATTAGAGTAAATCCAGATACTTTAAACTTAAATCCCTATGCTGAATCTGGCCAAGAACAAATGGCTCAGTCAGGAATAACTGTAGAGTTTGCTGGTCAATCTCAAAACGTTTTTTTAGAATTAATTGGGAACTCTGAGCTATTAAAAAATCAGTATGAAATACTTTCAGGCTCGCTTCCAAATAAATATAACGAAATTGTTTTAATCGCTGATAAAGATAATGTAATACCATTATCACTTATGTACTCTCTTGATATTGAAAATAGAGAAGAAATAAATGATATTTATAATAATGTTAATGGTGGAGATAAAAAGTCAGTAAATACTTTAAGTTATAATTATAATGATTTAATTGGTAAAACATATAGTTTAATATTAAATACCGATTTTTATGTTAAAGAAAAAGGTTTATGGGTTGATAAAAGTAAAAATATATCTTTTATGAAAGAGAAGATTAAAGAAGGCTTAGAATTAAAAATAGTTGGAATTATTAAAGTATCAGATGATGCAATTGAAGCTACTAGTGGCTATGTTGGATACACTCATGAATTAACAACTTATGTAATAGATAAGATTAATGAAAAAGAAATAACTAAAGAGCAACTAAATAATAATAAAACCGATATTTTTACTGGTTTAAAATTTGATGGATTAACAAGTACTTATCAAAATAATTTAAAAACTTTAGGGATTGCAAGTATTGACTTGCCTACAAATATAAATATATATCCCAATGGTTTTGAAGCTAAAAAAGAAGTAGAAAATATTATAAAAGAATATAATACTTCTCAAGAAGAAAATAATAAAAGTGAGAATATGATATTTTATACAGACTATATAGGAGTGCTTCTTTCATCAGTAACAACAGCAGTCAATGTAATTACTTATATTCTAGTTGCGTTTGTTGCAGTATCACTTGTTGTATCAAGTATTATGATCGCAATTATTACTTATATATCTGTACTTGAAAGAACCAAAGAAATTGGAATTTTAAGGGCAATTGGAGCATCAAAGAAAGATATCTCAAGAGTCTTTAGAGCTGAAACTATAATTGAAGGTTTTGTTGCGGGAATTTTTGGAGTAGGAGTAACTTTCCTTTTATGTTTTCCGATTAATAAAATAATATTTTATTTCTTAAGTGTTAATAATATCGCATCTCTTCCTTTAATGGGAGCGATTATCTTAGTAATTATCAGTGTTGTCTTAACAGTAGCATCAGGTCTTATTCCTGCTAGAATAGCAAGTAAAAAAGATCCAGTTGAAGCTTTAAGAACTGATTAAAAAATATATTTGATTTTTACACTAGTCAGTAATATAATTGATTTATGAAAAGAAAAGCAAGATGGATTATATTCAGTATTTTATTATTATTTTTTATAGTTATTACTATACTTTTATTAAGTGATAAATTATATAATTTTGATACATATATTTATAATTTATTAATATCTTTTGAATCTAAAAATTTAACGAGCTACTTTAAAATTATAACTGTTTTTGCTAATACAAAGACAATTATTATTCTTTTAGTTTTATCTTTATTCTTAAAAAGTAAAGACTCACTTTATTTAGTTATAACCGTTATTATATCAACAATTATTAATCAAGTTTTAAAATATCTTATTCAAAGACCAAGACCAATTTTAATAAATAAAATAGTAGAATCAGGATACTCTTTTCCAAGCGGACACGCTATGGCAAGTGTATCTTTTTATGGTTTTATTATATATTTAATTATCGAAAGTAATCTAAATATAAAAATAAAGTGGATAACTTCTATTTTATTAACAATATTAATTATAAGTATTTGTCTAAGTAGAATATATTTAGGGGTTCATTTTGCATCAGATGTTATAGCCGGGGTATTATTATCAAGTAGTTTACTTTTAATAACTACCTATATATTGAAGGGAAAAAGGATATGAAAAAAGCATTAATAACTGGGGCTAGTAGCGGTATAGGACGAGAACTTGCCTGCCTACTTACAAAAGAATATAATCTAATATTAGTAGGAAGAGATAAACAAAACTTAAAAGAGGTTCAAAAGAAATGCCCTAAGTCAGAAATAATTATATGTGATTTATCAAAAAAAGAAGAAGTTTTTAAACTATATAATAAAGTTAAGAAGGAAAATATTGAGCTACTTGTTAATAATGCTGGTTTTGGTTTATTTGGTTTTTTTAATGAAACAGATCTTGAAACCGAATTAAAGATGATCAATGTTAATATTAATGCTGTTCATATTTTAACTAAATTATTTTTAAAAGACTTTATAAAAAAAGATTCTGGTTATATATTAAATGTTGCATCAAGTGCTGGGTTTATGGCAGGACCTTATCTTAGTACTTATTATGCTAGTAAGAATTATGTTTTAAAACTAACCTTAGCAATATATGAAGAACTTAAGAAACAAAACAGTAATGTTAAGATAAGTGCTCTATGTCCAGGACCTGTTAATACTAATTTTAATAAAGTTGCCGGAGGTTCATTTAATATAGGAGGATTATCTACTGATAAAGTAGCTAAATATACAGTTAAACAAATGAATAAAAATAAACTTATAATTATACCTTCATTTAAAATGAAACTAGGAGTATTCTTAACAAAACTAATACCAATAAAATTAATGTTAAACATAACTTATAAAATTCAAAAAAGAAAATTTAAATAAGCTTTACATTAATTTTTAAGTTTTAAACTTAAGAAATATTTAATATGATATAATTATAAAGGAGTGGTGAGTTTATGCAACTAGATATTATTAAAACAATTATCCTTGGAATAATTGAAGGCATCACTGAGTGGCTGCCAATTAGTAGTACTGGGCATATGATTATTGCTGAAGAGTTTTTAAAATTAAATGTTAGTAAAGACTTTTGGGAAATGTTCTTAGTTGTTATTCAGTTAGGAGCAATACTTGCAGTAGTCTTTCTGTTTTTTAAGAATTTGTTTCCTTGGGGTTTTAATAAAACCAAAGAAGAGACAAAAAAGACTTTTAATTTATGGTTTAAAATATTAATAGCGTGTATTCCCGCAGCAATTATTGGCATACTTTTTGATGATAAGATTGATCAGCTTTTTTATAATTACTGGGTAGTTGCGATAGCACTTATATTTTATGGTATTTTATTTATTATTATTGAAAATAAAAATAAAGAGAAAGTACCAACTGTAAAAAGTGAAGATAAAATTTCTTATAAACAAGCTCTTCTAATTGGCCTTTTTCAGTTACTAGCATTAATTCCAGGAACAAGCAGGAGTGGGGCAACTATTTTAGGAGGTCTTATCCTTGGACTTGATAGAAGCATTGCTGCTAGCTATACTTTTTACTTAGCAGTCCCGGTTATGTTTGGCGCATCATTTTTAAAAATAATTAAGTTTGGTTTTGTGTTTACTAGACCAGAATTAATTATTTTAATAGTTGGCATGTTAACCGCGTTTATAATTTCTATTTTAACTATAAAATTTTTACTTAAATATATCAAAAAAAACAATTTCAAAGTATTTGGATATTACCGAATTATATTAGGGATAATAGTCCTAACATACTTTCTTTTAACATAGGTGTAGGTGAGGCAAATGAAACAAAATATTATTATGATTATTCTCTTAGTCGCGTTATTTATATTCGGGCTATTAATTTATGATTTTAGCGATGAACTTAATCCATCAATAACAGATCATGATTGGTATAGTATAGAAGATGAAATGACAGTTATTAGTTTTAAAGATCGGAAGTTTTCTTACTTTTATGCATCGACTGGAGAGGCTGTAAGTCTTTATGAATTATGTATAAACTATCGTTTTAACAAAAGTATTAATGTTATTAAATTAAACTGTAATCTTAGACAAAATAAACTCTATATAACTAAAACAACTGATGAAGAACTTATATTAACAATTGATGGTGAAGAAAAAACATTTTATGCAAGTGAGGTTTTAGCAAAAGAAGCTAAATTTATGGAAAGTAATAAATTATCAAAAAGTGAATTTAATGATTTGATGAATATTGATTTAAATAAATATACTATTACAACAT
>JAQVWT010000011.1 GCA_028709545.1 Bacilli bacterium | reverse complement strand
ATTTATCTAATGTGTATATCAATGTAAGACTAAATTCCCTATAAATAACTTTATTTGATTTTTGCTAGACTTCTCTCAACTTTTGCAGTATGTTATAGATGTATTAACCTTGAGGGCTGAGGCATATAGATAATTCAAGCCCCATTAAGAATTTTCCAACTCCTGAAACCCTCTAAAAAAGGTTTCAGGAGTTTTTATCGTCTAAAAGTGCTGTGAATAATAAAAACATTACTTTTTATACACAAAAGATGATAAAATATAGATATGAAAAAGAAGCGTAAAAATAGTATGGAAGTTTTGATAAATTAAAGCAAAGTATAAAAAACATGAACAGGACAAAGAGTTTAATATAAGGAGATTAATTTGAATAGAGTCATTGATATTGAAAAAAGTGATGGTTATTTTGTGGTTAAAATCAATAATTATAAAGCTGAAAAAATATTTGTAAAAGATATGGAAGAAGATTCAATAATATTATTATTAGTTGCAGATGAAGGAACTCCTTTAAACAAAAAAATCCCATTACCTGGAACATTACTTGATATTACAGTAATTGAAAAAAATATGAATTTATTTTTTAAACAAGAATCTATTTATAAAGAAAAAATTCCCCGAAGTATTAATTATATTAGTAAACCTGTATCTTCTGATCCAGAAAAACTTCTTTTAATTAAAAGCAAAGAACTGGTAAAAATTAAAGAAATAGTTACTAGTAGAAAAATCAATTATTTAGTGCATTTTACTCGTATTGAGAACCTAAATAGTATATTAGAAAATGGATTGATTCCTGTTAAAATACAGGAAGAAATGCTAATACCATCGATCCGTAATGATGTGGAACGAATGGATGCTAAAGTCGAATGTACAAGTTGTTCTGTAAGCTTTCCAAATTATAAACTTTTCTACAACTTTAGAATGCACTTTTTTAAATCAAATTGGGTAGTAATACTTCTAAATAAAGATATCTTGTTTTCGCCTTCAAATATAACATATTTTTGTTATACTAATGCGGCTAGGGTATTTCCAGCGGTTAAAAATGAAGTGGCTTTAAAAAAATTGTGCATGGCAAATGCATTTGAAAACATGTTTTGCGATTACTTTACAACAAAAGATAATAAGAGTATTTCAAGGTCATCCCTACAAATCAGTGATAACTATACAACAGATCCACAAGCTGAAATATTAATAAGTTCTATTATTGATAAGAAGTATATAGAATATATTTGTTTTTCTCAGCACTCCGATATTGATAAGTTTATTGCAAAACATGGGAATGACTTGTTGAATAAATATCGTTATAATATTTACGAGGATTTCTTTACTTTTAGGAATGATTATGAGTTTTGGAAAAAGGAGAATTAACTATGGCAAAAAGAATTTGTTTTATTTCAACCCCGTCTGAGAATCCAATATATAAAGAGATTGAAGTTGAGTTTGAATACTTTAATGGTTTTGCTATTTCGCAAAAGCAAAAATCAATTAATTCATTACATAAAAGTGTTTATAAAATAGATAACCACTTAAGAATACTTGAAATTTCTTCAAAATCAATTAACCCTATTGGTGTTGAATTAAGTGCTTTCAATTTAAAATTTTATGATTCAATTCTAGGAAAGGAATTTCCAATTGAAAATATTTTTCAATCTTCAAAGGTTTTTGAAAGAGGAGGACCTTACAGAGATTTACTTAATGTTCATCCTAAAGAAGCTAAAAGAGATGAAAGGCTTAAATCCTCAGGTAATTTAATTCATTTTAACTACAACAATAATATTTGGAAAAGAGAACCTAAATCAATATTTTATGATTGGTTATATATTAGTTCTTTATATAGAAATAAAAGTTTGTCCAAAAAAATACTCGAATACAATGCGTTTACAGATATTGAATTTAATCAAAAAAAATCTATTAACTGTCAGGCGAGATCAGCAGCAATATTTGTAAGCCTAAGCAAAATTGGAAAATTAGAAAAAGTTTTAAATAATAAAGAAGAATTTAAAAAGATTTACCCAATGGACGCTGATAACTTTCAAATATCACTATTTGATCTGTAATAGATTATTTTATATTATGGTTTAAAACATTAATATGCAACTTAAAAATTTAGTAGGCTCTCAATTGATAAAAAAATCAAATCGGATTAATTATTAGAAGCAATAAAGAAGAAAAATATTATTAATCTACTATTGAAATCAGCAATAAGCTTGTTTGTATGTTATAAATTACTAGACATTATATCACTCTTTATTTCTTTTTATATATCTAATCTCTAAAACTTATAACTTGGAGCTATTCAATGTTACTATAAAGGACCTCTCGTCATATAATCTTTGGTAAATAACAATATAGAAAATGGATCCTGGCAAATGAAACCACATAATTAAGAGTGATGGATCAAAAAAAACCACAGAAAAACGACTTTGGTGAAACGGCGAGTTATTGTAGAAATATATGCATTAATGTTGTATAATTAAAGTACATAAATATGGAGGGTGAAATCATGGAGACTAAAACAAAACTATTTAACTTTATAGATTTATTTGCTGGTATTGGTGGATTTAGATATGCACTAGAAGCTAATGGTGGTAATTGTGTGTTTTCGTCTGAATGGGATGCCTATTGTCAAGAAAGTTATCAATTAAATTTTAATGAAAAACCTTATGGAGATATAACTAAAATTAGTGAAAAAGATATTCCACCTCATGATGTATTATGTGCTGGATTCCCTTGTCAACCTTTTAGTATTTCTGGAAAACAAAAAGGGTTCGAAGATACAAGAGGAACATTATTTTTTGATATAGCTAGAATAGTAAAATATCATAAACCTAAAATCATATTTTTAGAAAATGTTAAGAATTTAAATTCACATAATGGTGGGGCAACATTTAAAGTTATTAAAGAAACATTGAATAAACTTGGATATAAAGTTTTCCATCAAGTATTAAATGCTAAAAATTTTGGATTACCTCAAAATAGAGAGCGTATTGCAATAGTTTGCATACGAAAAGATATTGTTAAAAAAGACTTTAAATTTCCTCCATCTAAACAAAAATTAATTACTATTTCAGATATAAAAGAAAATGAAGAAAAAACTAATAAGTATATAATAAAACGAGATGATATTAAAATAGATGAAAAGAAACTTGAGTCAGCTATAAATAATGGAAAGGTTGCTCGTCCATTACAAATTGGTGTGATAGCAAACGGGGGGCAAGGTAATAGAATATATCATGAAAATGGAATTGGTATTACATTAGCTGCTTCTAGTGGTGGTGCTGCACCAAAAACTGGAGCTTATTACATTGACGGTGTAGTAAGGAGATTATCTCCAAGAGAGGCAGCAAGACTTCAAGGCTTTCCTGAAGATTTTATAATTATAAAAAATGAAAGTCAAGCTTTAAAACAATTTGGAAATAGCGTACCAATAAATTTACTTAATGCCGTCATGGAAGAAATAAATTTGATTACAGAATGGGAGTAGCGAAATGAATTGGAAAGAATATGAAAAACATGCCGCAAAATTACTGAATGAGGAATTTGATAAAACTATATTTAAAATTGTTTCTCAGGGAGAAGAAGATAGTACAAAACCAGACATTGTTATAATAACAATTGATGAAAAAAATTCTTTTTTTCTTGAAGTGAAAATGCCAAACGCTCAATCATCCCAATTTGTTTTAGAAATTGATAATAATAAGTTTATATACGGAACTAGAAATAAGTACAAAAGCAACTTATTTTCTCGTTCTATAATTGATTATATGAATAAAAATTTCACTAAATATAACAAAGTGTCTCAAAGTGGAATTCTAATACCTATTGATGAAAAATTTATCAATGCATGGATTATTTCCAATTTGCAAAATAAAGGTATAGAGTATATTTTCTCCGGTACCAGAGATAATGAAAGAATTATTCCAATAGATGCATTTGGCGAATATTTTAAAGCCACTACATTTTTCAGACGAAAAAAAAGTGGTAGCCGAATTTTGTCAAAAAACAAAACAGAAGATTTTCTTGCGTCTTTTAATGACAAATTTAGTTATGAGCCAGCATTAATATTTAATGATAAAAAAACTTTTATAAAATCTAAAAAAGAATTTAAAAATAATGAATTATTTATTCAAAGCATAAAAAATGAACATATCACTTATTATTTATCTAAAAAAGAGAATAACAAATATGAAATAAAAATACTTTCTAGTACAAATAATCCCAATGTAATATTTCAATTATCGGTTAAAGATTCTAAACCAATCGCAACATATGATTTAAATATGTTTGCTCGTCTTATTATTGAAAAATTAAATGAAGCAGATAGTAAATAAAAACGATAGTAATAGGTTAAAAAACACGAATTCAGTAATCGGGTATTACGTGGAGAGATATTAATTTATGTAGGAAAAAAGTTTTAAAAGAAAGTAATAAAATATTACTTATAGATCTTTCTAAAGTAAAGGAAGTAGCAAATTTAATATAAGAGCTAAATAGTAACAATTTTTTTTCAACACTAACAGATCATATAAGTAACGAGATGTATGTCTTTGAGTTTCTATTACAAGAAAAATTAAAAAGAAAAAGGTTTAGTTATAGTTGAAAAGACATTAAAGTTTTGTTATGATAATATAAATTTAAAAAGAACGACTTGTCGACGCTACTAAGCTCAGTATTCGATAATTACATATTTAAAGGTGCCGATACCAGTTTCGTCACCTTTAAAATTGATAGAAAAGAAAGGAGGAACCCTTGAAAATTAATCGACGTTGTAGTATTTTAAAGAAAGGAAATGCATAGTATGTTAGAACACTTAACTAATATTCTAAAAGATATTGACTTATTATTAAATGATAATAAGTATAAATTTGATAATAAAAAGGTCAATACTGTTAGAGAACATGTACAATCTTTTAAAGAGAGCTTGGAAAAAGGCAATGATATATCACTTATAGATCTTTTAAAAGTAAAAGAAGTATCAGATTTAATATATGAGTTAAATAGTGATAATTTGTTTTCTACATTAACAGATCATATAAGCAATGAGTTGTATGCTTTTGAGTTTCTATTACAAGAAGAATTAAAAAGAAAAGAGATATAGTTATGGGAGAAAAAGATAAATACGGTTATAAACACGATGATGGTCATTATTCAAAAATGACAGGTAACGATAAAAATTCTAGTTATTCAATTTATGACAAAAATCCTTCTGAAAAAGATCATTCTGCAATACATGTAAATATAAATACTGATACAGGAAAAGGATCGGTCGTTGAGCATGGTTCAGATGGAAAAACAACGACAACAAATACAAGCTGTTATTTAACATCGGCTTGTATTAAGCATTTTCAAGATAGGTTTGATGATAACTGTTATGAACTTACTGTATTGAGATGGTTTAGAGATAACTTTGTATCACAAGAAGATATTGCACATTATTATCAAACTGCACCAGTTATAGTCGCGGGTATTGATAATTGTGGGAAAAATGCCGATATTGCATACGATTATATATACGAAAATGTCGTTAGAGCATGTGTTGATGCGATTGAGAATGGGGATTACGATTTTGCTTACCAAAGATATAAAAGTAGCACTTTAGCTCTTGAAGAGCAATTTGCAAGAAAAGAATATCAAAAGAGACTAGTAATTACTTTAGAAAATTCGAAAGCAAGGATATTATAATATAAGGTAGAAGCATAAAGGTAATTCAAGTCCTTTAATTATGCAATATAAAAATAAACCTCACTAGTTCAAAAAAGATTAGTGAGGTTTTATAATGAAAAAATATAAATCGAATTATACCAACGATAATAAAACTTATCACCCAACTTTAAAAATGTGTTTTCTTTCACTACTTTTTGTGTTATTGTTTAGTAGTAAACGCACTTAAAGCAAAAGAAAAACAATATTTAACAAAATTATATTGACACTCCCCTTAGGGTAGATAATAAACTAATATTAGGAGGTGATTTTATGTATAGAATCGGTGAATTTTCAACTCTTTCAAAAACAACAATAAAGACATTAAGATATTATGAAAAAGAAAAATTATTAATCCCATCTTTTGTTGATGAAGAAACAAGTTATAGATTTTATGAAACAATGCAATTACTTGAACTTAGTAAAATAGTATCTTTAATACAAATTGGTTTATCAATAGATAATATCAGAAATATTTTAAATGGTGCGGATTTAAAAGAAGTATTGTCGTTAAGAAAAAAAGAACTTGAAATAGAGATGTCTATATCAGAAGATCAACTTTCTAGAATTAATTATTTATTGGAGGGAAGACAAATGAAATACGAAGTAATCGTAAAAGAATTGCCAGAATATGTAGTTTACTACAAGAAGGGGGTTATTAAGGACTATAGTGCTATCACTGATTTTATATTGGGGTCTGCTGAAGAATGTAAAAAAACAAATCCAAATATAAAGTGTATAGAACCTGATTATTGTTATGTTAGTTACTTAGATGAAGAATACAAAGAAAGAGATATAACTATCATGTATGCTCAAGCAGTGACTGAAATGTGTGTAGAAAATGAAACAATTAAGTTTAAAAAACTAGAACCGATAAGTGCTGTATGTGTATATCACAAAGGAGCATACGATAAACTTGGCGATGCATATAGTTTTATAACAAAGTGGATAGAAGATAATAATTATGAAATAATCGAAACACCCAGAGAAAGATATATTGATGGAATTTGGAATAAAGATAATGATGAAGATTGGTTAACGGAAATCCAGTTTCCTGTAAGAAAGATATAATCATTTAGCTTACTATAACTTATCATTCGCTATTTATGGGGTGTTATTATCACTTAAAAAAATATATGATATAATGCGAAAGGAGAAATATTATGAATCAAGAAAAGATAGGAAAATTTATTGCTCAAAATCGTAAAGATAAAAAAATGACCCAACAAGAACTAGGTGAGAAATTAGGGGTTACTGATAAAACCATTTCTCGCTGGGAAAATGGCAATTATATGCCTGATTTATCACTTTTAAAACCACTAAGTAAAGAACTTGGTATTAGTATCAATGAATTACTAAGTGGCGCAAGAATTAATAAAGAGGACTACCAAGATAAGTTTGAAGAAAACGTTCTTAACACTATTGACTATTCTACGGAAGAAATTAAGAAAAACAGAATAAACACTTTGATTATAGGAGTAGGTATTGGAATACTTGTATTTTCATTATTGTTTGTTAATTCAACTGGGACGACAATGTGGGGAACTATAATGTCACTTTTAATTATGAGTTTTGGTATTTATAGATTAAGAAAAAACTATAAAATTATTACTTGTATTATATTCTTTATAAGTGCATTAGGAATATTACTATTAATGGACTATAGCAATGTAATGAATAATAAAGCCCCAATATTTACTTATTTAATAGAAACAGGTAGTGATGCTATTGTTTATAAAACCCCATTTTATAATGTAAATAGGTGTAATGTTGATACTGCAAGTCAGTATTATGAAGTTGATTTTTCAAGAGATAAAGAAGTATGTACTAACCTTTTTGATCCAAACAAAAGCGAAATATCAAGACTATTAAAATATAAAAACAAATATCTAGGTAACAATAGTAATACAGGTAATTTATATTATTCACTACCTTTATCACAATATGGATTTAATTTTGAGCTTGATTCTACTAATTTAGGAATTATAATTAATTACAGTAATAGTGAATTTTATATAAATGAGGATAATAATGATGAATTATTTGTTAAAAAAAGTCTAATTTATAATGCAATTAGTACATTTATATTAATTGATAATACAGAATATATAATTTATAATTTTTCTGGAATTAGTTACAAAATTAATAAAAAAGATGTTATTTCAAAATATGACTCTTTTGATAAATTAATTATTAATGATAAAATAAATGAAAGTAGCTTTAACAAATATGTTACTGATAAAATAAAAGATGCTGATTTTGTAAATAATAATTTTAATAGTTTATTACAAGCCCAATGAAACTAAAAAAAGACAGTGAGATTTTCTTTAGTTAAATTAATGTATACTTTAATTTAACTTTTTTAATAGATAATAAATATATGTGCTATAATTTAACTATAAATACAAGGAGGTATTTAATGGAACCAATCTATGTTGGACAAAATGTCCCAACCGAATTATTGATAGGTCAGCCTATTGGAACTATGCAGTTATTTGTTAACCATAACTCAGATAAAGTACTATATGGAGTTGCAAATGAAGGAAAATGTATTAAGCCCGCTATACTTACTAGAGCAATATTATTAAATACAAATTTCTTTGCTTGGGAAAATGAACAAGGATCTAAATCTATAGCTAATAAATACGGAAAAGATTTGGCTGAAATATCTAGTTATATATACTACATTGCACCAGAACATATAGTTTCGCATAAAAAAAATGATAGTATGAACCAAACTGTTACTACTCAAATTGGAACTAAAGTCGACGGAACGAATATGTCAGAAGACGAGTTAATAGCGTATGAAAAAAATGTAGGTTATCAAATGCGCATAAATCTAGTTAATGGTCTTTATGAATTTGCTGAAGATACTCAAATCGTAGATAGTAACAATCTACCTAATAAAGATAAATCAACTGGCATGAGTATGTAGTAATATCAAAATTTATTGGATTTAATTACAAAATAAATAAGCATCCCCATAACTCTATAATAAAATCTAAGAGAGTAAGGGAATGCTTTATTTTTTATTAATTCTTTCTTTAGGCGCATTATAACTTTTAGTCATTATATTTTCAACTATTTTAATTAAAGAATCTAATTGCATAAGAGCCTTTATGTCTTTTTTTAAATATCCACCTAAATTCATATATCTCTTATATCCTTCAACTGAAGGGTTTTTATTTGTCTCTAAATAATACCAATTATCATTTTGGGAGTTATAAATAAAATCAATTCCTAAAATAATACCTTTTTCTGATTTCCAAGCATTTGCTATTTTTTTGCACATTTCAATTAGTTTATCTGGTAGTTTTAAACTCTCAGCATCAATTTCATGTAAGGTAAGTAATATTTTATCATCAAAAGTTATATTATCTAATTCTTTATTTAGAGGAATTGCTTTACCGCCAGCAGCGGCGTTTGATATAAAATTTTTAGAGTTAAGATAATATGGTGAATTAGGATCATTTAAATATTCGCAATGGATTAAAAATGTCAATTCCATATTTTTTAATTCTTTTTTTCTGCTTTGTATCTGTTGAAACTAAAAATAAAGAAGATAATATATCACCAGTACAAGAGGTATATATCCTAACCGAACTATTAATTCCTTCAAAACTTTTAATATACTCTTGAACTACAAACTCACTTTTTAAATTTAATTCTTTACTTTCTGGTAAGTTAAATAAGGAAATGATTTTATTTAATTGTTCTTTAGTTTCTATTAAATATTTATCTTCCCCGCGATTAGCAGTAATATTTTTAAAAACAGCAGGTAAAAAAATATTTTTTAAATAATCATCAACATTTAAAGTAACTGGAATATTTATATCATTTGAATTAATTATTTCTTCTTCGGTTAAATTTTTTTCGTTTGCATCAATTCCTAATAAATTAAATATCTCTCCATCATTTTTATATTCATTCATTTCCGTAATAATAGTAAAACCTAATGTTTTAGCTACATCAGTAAATTTACTTATTATATTTAATATATTTATCGTCATAGCTATTGGCATTATTTTTCCATGGTAAAGTCTGTATTCATATTGCATTTCTAGTAGTTCTTGCTTTGGGTTAGGAATTAAAAGATAGGTCTTGTTTTTTAAAGTGTAGGGAAATTCAGCTATTATTTTATCAGCTAAATCTAAAAATATAGAAGACTGATCATTTTTATTTATAGGTTTATTTTGATGGTTTTTAATTAATTTAATAATATTCATAGATAATCCTCCTTGATACTATTTAAATTATATCATTTAACTGCTGATTAAAGAAGACGTTAATATATTTGTTTTTAGTAATTTTTAAAAAAATGCTTATACTAATTTTAGGTGATATGATGGAAACAGTATGGACTAAAGATTATCAAGATTTTAATCTTCCTAAAGTTAAAGAAGAAACACACACTCCAATATTAATAATAGGCGGAGGAATAGCGGGCTTAATGTGTGCTTATAACTTAAGGGGCGAAAATAAAAAATTTATTTTAGTTGATGCTAAAAAACTTGCAAGAGGAGTCAGTGCCTATACGACTGCTCAAGTAAGTATAGCCCATGATAATCTTTATGAAGAAATTATGAAAAAACATAATAAAAGCAAAGCTCTAGAATATTATCAGTCCCAGTTAGAAGGCTTAAATATAATTAAAGATATTATAAAAAAAGAAAAAATAGATTGTGATTATAAAGAAGAAAGTACAATTATTCATGCTAATTTAGATAAGAATTTAAATACTATAATTAATCAATATGATCTACTTCATAATAATCAAAATATTAAATATGTAAAATCAAATTCTAAACCACTTGATTTTAGATTAGGTTTAGAATTTCCTAATCAATTTATTTTTAATCCAGTAAAATATATGAATAGTATTATTAATATTTTAATTAAAAACAACTGTCAATTATATGAAGAATCTAATGTTACAAAAATCACTAAAGCAGGTGATTCATATGAAATAATGATTAATGATGAGTATTATATTTATGCTGATAAAATTATAATGGCTTGTCACTATCCAATTAAAAGTCCCGATAATTTATTTTTCGCTAAAATATATCAAAGTAAATCATTTGCTGTAAGCTTTAAAACCAAGTTAAAAATAAATGCTAATTACGTTAATTTAGACCCTCCTTATTATTACCTGAGAACCTATGATAAAGATACTCTTATAATAGGAGGATGTGATCATTTTACAGGAGTAAGTACTAATAATAAAAATTATTATGATATTTTAGTTCAAAAGATTTATGAACTGGATAAAGACGCTAAAATAGAATATAAATGGTTTACTGAGGATTGTATGCCAATTGATTCACTACCTTATGTTGGATATTTTACTTGTAGCAATCCAAATATTATATTAGTTACTGGTTTTCAAAAATGGGGATTTACTAGTAGTCATATTGCTGCTAAAAACGTTATAAATATTTTAAATGGAGTAGAAGGTAATTATTTATTTAAAACAAACAGATGGACCTTATTTAGAGATTTAAAAAGCACTTTAAGAATGATTGCTCATAGTATAGATAGTTTACTTATAAGTAAGCTAAATATCTCTAAATATGATTTAAATTATATTAAAATAGGTAGTGGTAAAGTTATGAAATATAAAGGTATTAATTCTTTGGTATATAGAGAATCAAAACATAAATTTATAATTCTTAAAAATAAATGTACTCATATGGGCTGCTCACTGATTTGGAACGATATAGATAAAGTATGGGAATCAAAGTGTCACGGTTCAATTTTTGATAAATATGGCAAAGTAATATATGGTCCGGCTACTAGTGATTTAGAAAAGATTAATTAGGAGAAGAGATATATTATATAAGGATATGGTAATTTATTATAAATTATTTTACTTTCGCTAAAATATAATTCATGTTATATTATAATAGGTGGCTAGTATGAATTATGATGATTTACCTTCTTATTTAAAACAAGAAATTAATCGATTTGTCAAAGAGAAAGGATATCTATCCGAAAGTAATCTTAATAAATTTATTCAAAACCAAAATATTTGTAATCAGGAAATACTAAATTTATTAAAAAAAGAAATATTATGTAAAAAAAATAATGAACTTTTAAAATCAAATAAAGATTATTTTGATAATCTTTTTAATGGAATAGATAATTCGATTTTTCTTGACGAAAACCAAAGAAAAATTATTTTAGCTAATGAAGATAGCCTTTTGGTTATGGCTGGGGCAGGCTCAGGTAAAACAACTACAATGGCAGCTAAAGCAAAATATTTAGTTGATAAATGTAGTTATAAACAAAGTGAAATATTAGTACTTGCCTTTACTAATAAAGCAGGTGATGAAATAAGAGAAAGAATCCATAATGATTTTAAATTAAATCAAGTTGAAGTTACTACCTTTCATAAATTAGGGTTAAATATTATAAAAAAAAGATTAGGTGGCAACATTAGAATTGCTGGTGAAAAAGAGCAATATCAAATAATATCTGAATATATTACAAAAGAACTTTTTATAAATAAAGAAGAATTTAGAAGCTTTTATAATTCTTTTGCTGATAAATTAAATTTTCCAAAAAATAATTTATGGGAAAAATTTCCTGACTTTATATCTTACCATAATGCAATTTTTTATAAAAAGTACCAAGCTAGTAATAAAGAATTAGTTAATTATAATAATATTCAAATAAACAATAGAAAACAATATTTAAAAACAATAAAAGGAGAATATGTTTTATCAAAACAAGAAGTAGACATTGCCAACTTTTTATTTAAAAACAATATTTACTATGAATATGAAAAAACATATGCTCCGCAAACAGAAAGAAATTATAAACCTGATTTTTATATTAAACAAGGTGAAAATATAAATTATATTGAGCATTTTGGAATTCATGAGGATAATTATAATACCAGATATACTAAAGAAGAAATAGCTAATTACCGTTATTTTAAAAACAAAAAAATCGGCTATTTTAAAACCCAACCTAAAGATTTATTTATTACTACTTATTCTAAATATAATGATGGATCAAACTATTTAGATAAGTTAAAAGAAGAAATGCTTAAAAGAGGATATATATTAAAAGAAAGAAAAGCCGAGGAAATATTTAATGCTTTAAGAGATACTAGTTTAGATACATATTATTTTAAATTCATTCGTTTTTATGCTATTTATGTCATAAATTTATTTAAAAATAAAACAGCAGCAGATATAAAATCTGTTAAAAACAAATTAAACAGTAATGAGTTAGTAGTGTATGATCAAATGATTAAAATGGTTCGCTACTATCAAAGAGAGTTGAAACGAAGGAATTTAATTGATTTTGAAGATATGATTCTAAAAGCAAACGAAATATTACCAAGTTTAAAAGAAGAAGATTTTAAAGTTGATTATAACTATTTAATAATTGATGAATATCAAGATATTTCAATGCAAAGATTTAATTTAACTAAAAAAATATCGGATTTATTCGAAGCTAAAGTATTAGCTGTTGGTGATGATTGGCAATCAATTTTTGGCTTTGCAGGAGCTGAAATAGAATTAATTCTAGAGTTTAAAGCAATGATGAATAATGGTAAAAAAACTTTAATTCGCAATACATATCGTAATAGTAAGGAGCTTTTAGAAGTAGCTAAAAAGTTTATTGAGCAAAATCATCGGCAGTTTAAAAAAGATTTAAAAAGTAATAAAACCATAAAATATCCTGTCGAGGTTCATGTATATGATAACTACGGTAAAAATAGTGAAAATAACAGAATTAATAAAATAATAAAAATAATAAAAGAAATTTATAGAAATAATCCTCAAGATAAAATACTTTTATTAGGGCGCTATAACATTGACAAAGGAAAGCTTTTAAATAGTCAAAAGTTTATTAAAGATAATAATGATAAATTAATATGTACTGACTGTCCAAATGCAAAAATAGAATTTTTAACTATTCATAGATCAAAGGGGCTCGGTTATGATCAAGTAATTATTGTAAATATGGAAGATAATAAGTTTGGCTTTCCTTCAAAAATTGAAGATGAACGAATAATCAGCCTTTTAAAAAATAAATTAGAAGAGCCTATTGAGTTTCCAGAAGAAAGAAGATTATTTTATGTAGCATTAACGAGGACTAAAAATAAAACATATATTTTAGCTCCCAAGACAAAACAATCATTATTTGTTGATGAAATATTTGATGATATAAATGTTTTAGTTAAGTAAAAAATATATTTAGGTATATTTTTTTTATATAACCTAAGACTAATAAAAAGAAGTGAAAATATGAATAAATTAAA
Source organism: Bacilli bacterium (assembly GCA_028709545.1). GTDB lineage: Bacteria > Bacillota_I > Bacilli_A > RF39 > UBA660 > DUUS01. The sequence goes on along the minus strand of JAQVWT010000011.1, from coordinate 14,105 downwards.
TATATATAATAAGAAAAGAGATTTTTCTAAAACTAAAGAACCAAAAGGAAATATTGATAAAAAGAAAGGAATGTTATCTTTTGTTGTCCAGCACCACCTTGCTAGAAAAGATCATTATGACCTGCGTTTAGAACTTGCTGGTACTTTAAAGAGCTGGGCAGTACCAAAAGGTCCATCATATAATCCCCAAGATAAAAGGCTTGCTATTTTAGTTGAAGATCATCCTATCTCATACCGGAGTTTTGAAGGAACAATACCAAAAGGAGAATATGGTGGTGGAACGGTGATGGTTTGGGATAAAGGCACTTGGTCATCTGATGGAGCTGCTAAAGATTCACTTAAAAAAGGAATGCTTAAATTTACTTTAAAAGGTAAGAAGTTAACGGGTGATTGGGCGCTAGTACATATGAAAGAAGATAACTGGTTATTAATTAAAGAAAAGGATCAGTTTAGTACCGATAAAATAGATATATCAAAATACGATGTAAGTGTTAAAACTGGAAGAACAATGGATGAAATAGCTAGGAATGTAAAAAAATGAAAGAAAAAACAATAATTAAAAACATTATAATCTCTAGCCCAGACAAAGTTATTTATCCTAAAGTTGGTATAACAAAAAAAGACATTGCGGTTTATTATCAAAAGATAGGGAAAAGAATGCTTCCTTATGTTAAAGACCGTATTATAAGCTCAGTAAGATGCCCACAAGGAACTGGAAGTAATTGTTTTTATAAAAAGCATCTCGAGGCAAATAGTAGGGGACTTAAAAAAATAATAATACCTACAAAAAACGGGGCTAAAAATGATTATTATTATATAACTAATACATTAGGCATTATATCTGAAGTTCAAATGAATACAATCGAATTTCATGTTTGGGGAAGCAGAGTTTCGAAAATAAATAAACCGGATATTATGGTCTTTGATTTAGATCCAGATGAATCTTTAAATCTAGAGGATGTAAGAGATGGTGTTAAAGATTTAAAAAGCATCTTAGATAAGCTTGGTATTATATCATTTCTTAAAACAAGTGGAGGTAAAGGTTATCATGTAGTTATTCCTTTTAAACCCACTTGTTCTTGGGCTAAATTTAGAGCATTTGCTAAAAATATTGCCGGGTTAATGGCAAATACTTGGCCAGATAAATATGTTAGTAATATGAGAAAAACTTTGCGAAAAGGCAAGATATATATTGACTGGGTGCGTAACACTAAAAGTCAAACAAGCATCGCTCCATACTCACTTAGAGCAAGAGACTATCCTGCTGTATCAATGCCAATTAGATGGAGTGAACTTGATAAAGTCGCCCCTAATGGAATTAATATTAAGGAAGCAATAGCGAGACTTAAAAGAAAAGATCCCTGGGAAAATTTTTTTGACATTAATCAGGAGTTAAAATAAAGTGAATATATTTAGTATCTAGCCAATAAAATAAAGTAATGACAAAAAGTGTTTTTAAATCAACAATCATTTTATTTATAACCGGTTTTTTTCTTCATTATGCTTATGATATTAGTAATAATAATTTCTTAGTGGGATTATTCACTCCAATTAATGAAAGCGTTTTTGAGCATTTAAAACTAGCTTTTTATCCAATTCTTAGTTGGTGGTTAATATTATATATATTTAAAGAAGATATATATAATATTAATAAAGAAAGATGGTTTACTGGGTGTTTAGTATCTATTATTACATCAATTTTAACTATACTTTCTATTTATTATATAATGAAATGTGGTTTTGAATTAGAAAGTATATTTATTGATATTCTATCTTTATATGTAGGATTACTTACTGGTCAGTTTTTAGGCTACCATATATATAAATATTATTTAAAAACCAATTTTGTTATAGTAATGATACTTGTTTTATTAATCTTTATTAGTTTTATAATTTTTACAATATATCCACCAAATGTACTAATATTTAAATAAAAATCATGCAAGGAGAAAGTAATGAGAAAAAAAGTTTTTCATCCATATGGACCAATATATAATAAAGACTCTAAAATAATGTTTGTAGGAACAATTGCTAGTGTTAAATCAAGAGAACATGGTTATCCATACTCTAGTCCTCATAATCGTTTTTGGCGTATTTTAGAAAAGATATTTAACGAAAAGATAATCGACCATAAAAAATTTTTGCTTAAACATAATATTGCTCTTTGGGATTCAATTAAATCCTGTGAAATAAGAGGATCAAGTGATGCAAGTATTAAAAATATAGAAGTAAATGAATTATGGGAAGTTACTAATAATAGCAAGGTAAAACAAGTTTTTACTAATGGCAAAAAAGCCTATGAAATTTATCAAAAATATATTTATCCTAAAACAAATATACCTGCTATATGTCTCCCTTCAACAAGTCCGGCTCATGCTTCTAAGAGACTTGATGATCTTATAGAAGACTATAAAATAGTATTAGAATATTTATGATAACTTGACATCATTATTTAATTTATTATAATTTTAAGTATAAAAATATGCTAGGATAAAGATGGTAGGTATTTATGAAAAATATTTTTAAACTAATTTTAATAATAGTAATAATCATCGGAACTTATATATATGTTTTTAAAGAGGGAGGAATTTTTATCTTTAAAAATACTGATGATAAAATCACCGATATTCAAGAAAGTGATAATGATATTATTACTGTTTTTGCTAAGGGAATGAAAGCTAGCAATTATATAAAAACTATTACTAATAAGCCATATACTTTAACTAAACCAAATGATAAATATGAAAAAATTATTTATGATTTTGAAGAACATTTACATTATAATGATATTGAAAAACTTATAAATAATTTAAATAAATCAGATGCTACATTAGTTACAGTTATAGGAAATAGTGTTGATAAAAGAAGTATCTACTCGATTGAAGTAGGTCATGGTAATAAGACGATCTTATTTGATGCAGGAATCCATGCTGCTGAGGTAGCTGGACCACTTTATATAATGAAATATTTAATTGATTTAGTAAATGATTATGAAAATAATATGGATGAGGCTATTAATATAATTAATAATTATAAAATAGTTATGATTCCTTGCATAAATCCAGATGGTTATGAGGCAACGTTGTTTGGGGCAAAAAACATAAATAATAAAAACTTATATATTTATAAAAATAGTGAAGATATTCTCTTTGAAACATATAAAGCAAATGCCAACGGAATAGATCTAAACCGCAATTTTCCATCACAGCATGGCGGACTTTATTATACTAGCAATGTCTTAAATGAAACCGTTTCTAAAAAACCATCTTTAGGATATTTTGATTATTATCCTGGTGCTAAACTGGGCAGTGAGCCAGAAACTAGGGCGGTTATGTACTGGCTTGAAAAACATTTAGCTAATTCATATGGATATATATCACTTCACAGTGCTGGTAGAGTTATTTATTCTGGTAAACCAAATTTAGCTGACTCATTTAATGAAAAATCTTTAAAACTAGCTGAAATAGTTAGTCAAACAAATGATTATATAGCCTTTGATAAGAATGAAGAAGAAGTTGGTTTCGGAAATGATGGAACTTCAACAGATTATGCATCTGAGCTTATATCTGGCTTTAAATTTAGCAGCGAAACTGGGAGATTAAGTTCTAGTTCATATCTAAGCCCAAAAGTTAAAGAAGATATAAACGCTGGTGTTATTACCTTAGAAACACTTCCCGAATATACTTTTGATTTAGAAATAATAAAAGATGAATATTATTATAAAGAACTTGCAAGGGTTTTTACAAAAATAATAAAATCAGGTTAAACCTGATTTTTAAATGATATAAAGATAAATACATAGGAAGTGAAGTAAACTACCAATTGCTACAAAAATATGGAATACACTGTGAAAATATTTAAATTTATGACCACCCATATATAGAAGAGCTCCTAATGTATAAGAAATACCTCCAAATACAAGAAGTAGAGTAGCAGGTTTACCGATCATTATGATTAAGTCTGATGCGGTAAAAAGAATGCACCAGCCCATACCTAAATAACAAATCATGGAAAAAACTTTAAATTTATGTAAATCGATTGCATTAAGAGTAATTCCTAATATTGCAACTAACCAAATAATTCCAAATATGCTCCAAGCAAGCAGGGGGTCATATAATCTAACTCCACATAATAAAATAGGGGTATAAGTTCCCGCTATTAATATAAATATAGTACAGTGATCTAAGATTTGAAAAACTTTTTTAGCAGTTTCATATTTTGGACTAAGTCCGTGATATATACTAGACATTGTATATAGTAGAATCATCGAAATTCCGAATACTAAAGCCCCGGCAACCCCATAACCACTTTTATTAATTATTGAAGAGATAAGACACAAAACTAGAGCAATAACTCCAATAACTCCACCAACAATATGAGTAATCATATTCATCAATTCCTCACCCTTGGTGTAATTTGGAAGTAAGCGATCTTTTAGCTTTATCCTTTTCATTTTTCCTCCTATTTAATATCCTTATTATTTGGTACTAATTTTATAACCATTCCCTCTGTAGTATCTAGCTCAAAAGCATAGTTTGGCTCACATTGAAAAATTTGTTCGGTTATTAAAGAGGGGAAATTCTCGCATAGTGATTTGGTTTTTCTTAATGTTAAACCATTATTTTTTGAAGATTGCTCTATTCTTTCACTAGCGATATGAATTAATTGTTTCTTAGCAATTATCTCATGTATAACAGGTAGAGCCTCAGTTAAACAATTTATCGCATCAGGATCATATTCTAATAAAAAATTATTTTTATTAGTTATTTTAGCAAGAGTATCTATGTCAGCACATCTTAGAGCCTTTACTTTATCAACATTATCTTCGATCATTAAATCAATATTTTCCTCTTTACATGCATCAACTTTATTACCAGCCACAAAAACAATTTTATCAAATGGAATATTTTCTCGTCTTAATCTAGCTCTAACTCTATTTCGAGCCGCAACGCTTTCTTTATAATTGCTTGTAGTTAGTGTATGAGATGAAATAATTACAATGTGTCCTTCTATATCCCTAACTTCTTTACATACTTCAATAATTTCTTCATTGATTGGAAAAATGGCATTATAGACTATAGAAACAAAATTAAGTATTTTTCTCCAGAAAATATTATGTTCTCTTTTTATCCATTTTTCTTCGTTTAGTCCTGATGAGCCTCTTCTTGTAATAACGCCATCATAGTCGATACCAAGTGTAAACTGTGATTCATCATCTTTATTTATATACTTCATTAATTTCTCCTTCGTAATACAAATAAATATATCAAATATTTATTAGCTAGTCAATTCATCTTTTTTTTGATAAAATTAAAGAGAGATTATTAACACTCTCATGACTAAGTATATAGAAACACAACGTATAAAGAATAAGAGAAGTGATATTAATAAATAATAAAGGAGATTATAAAAGATGATAAAAATATTTAATAAAGATATGAAGGAACTAAAGTTTAATATTACTGAATACCAATTAAATATTCTTCCACTTGATAACTTTTCTGCTTTTGGTTTAGAACTTGATGGTCAATATTTTCAAACAAGTGAACACGCATTTCAATATTTAAAGTTTATTGATACAAATCCTGAAATAGCAAAAAAAATAAAAGAAGCTTTTTCGCCAAATGAAGCAAGAGATATTGCTCAAAAAAACAGAAATTTAAAACCAGAAAACTGGCTTGAGGTAAAATATAAAAATATGGAGAAGGTTTTAAAAGCAAAAACAGAACAAAATCCCGTAGTAAAGAAAAAACTTTTAGCAACTAAAGATTATATTATTGCGGAATATTGTACAGATGAAGATACAGAATGGGGATTAGATAAAAATAATAATGGGGAAAATAACTTAGGTAAAATATGGATGAAAATTAGAAATAACACTGGCAACACTTTTTTTTCAACAAATAATAGGGGGAATTAGATTATGGCATATCAAAAAAAGACAATATTAAAAACTGTGGAAGATATTATATCAGGAAATATGTATTTGCCTGCTATACAAAGAAAATTTGTGTGGAATGAGGAACAAATTACAAAATTAATGGATTCCATACTTTTGGGTTATCCAATAGGAACATTCTTGTATTGGAAAAGTTCAGGAAAAAATATTAATGATAAAGGTTACTCTCTATATGAGTTTATTAAAGATTATCATGAAAAAGAAAATTATATTAATAAACATGCTCCTAAAAATTTATCATTAGATAAAATAATATACACAGTTTTAGATGGTCAACAAAGATTAACATCTTTATATATTAGTTTACAAGGTAGTATTGCAAAAAAGATACCTAGAGCATGGATTAACAATCCTAATTCATATCCAAAGAAGGAATTATATTTTAATTTATTAAGTAAGAAAAACGACGAAGATGATAAATTAACATATGAGTTCAAGTTTCTTAACGAAAAGCAATTAAAAAAAGATGAAAATGTAATGTGGTATAAAGTAAGTAATATTTTAAAATATAAAGATTTTTCTGAAGTTATGGTAAAGGAAATGATACCAAACAACTGGCAACAAAATGAAAATATTATTAATAATATATCTAAACTTCATTCTGCATTAGTAACTGATGAAGTAATAAATTATTTTGAAGTAGAAACGGATACTATGAATGAAATTTTAGATATTTTTGTTAGAATTAATAGTGGAGGAACTGCTTTAACTAAAATTGATTTATTATTTTCAACAGTAGTATCACATTGGGAAAAAGCAAGAGATGAAGTTGATGATTTATTAAAAGAAATAAATAGTATTGGAAATAAGTTTAACTTCAATAATGATTATATAATGAGATATTGTTTATATATTTTGGATTTTCCTATAAGTTTAAAGGTTGAATCTTTTGTAAGGTCAAATGTAATAAAAATTAAAGAAGAATGGGAAAAGATAAAAGATTCTATAAAAACGACAGTTTCATATTTAAATGAATTTGGGTTTAATTCTGAAAATATAGTTTCATATTTGGCTGTAGCACCAATTATTTATTATATATACAAAGGTGGAACTATTACTGAAGATAATAAGAATGAAATGAAAAAATTCTTTATTGTCGCTCAATTAAAACAAATTTTTGGTGCCGCAAGTAATGCTGCACTTGAAAAAACAAGACAAGTTTTGAGAGTGAGTAAAGATGAAATCAACAATGACTATATACTTAAAAATAAAAATGAATTTAAATTATCTCAATTTTACAATACTTCATATGTAGGTAATAAAGATTTACAATTTACTGACGATGATATAGAAACACTATTTGATTATACAAAAGGGTCATATACATTTATGATATTAACTCTATTGTATCCTAATTTAAAATATGACCAAAAAGTATTTCATCAAGATCATATGCACCCTTTTTCTAAATTTAACGAAGAGGAATTTAATAAATATAATATAGATAAAGAAACACAATCGGATTGGTTAATAAAAAGAAATCAATTACCCAATTTACAATTATTAGAAGGAAGGGATAATGAAAGTAAGAATGCAGATTATTTAGTTAATTGGTTAAAAGTTCCTTCAAATAAAACCCATGCATTACCGTTGTTGCCATTTGATACATCATATGATTTAAACAACTTTGATGAATTTTACACAAAAAGAAAAAAGATAATGAAAAAGAAATTGGAGCAAATATTAATTTCAGATAAGTAAGAATAAAAAATTTTAGTAATTTACAATGTGTTTTAAGTTCATAATATTGTAAAAAATAGAAAGAAAAATAGGATAGAATGAATTATAGTAATAAAGAAATAGAAGATATAATAAATAATACTTTTTCAGGATTGACCATGTTTGTTAAAGATATTAATTTAGATGAAATACTTGAAAACTATAATATTCCTGGAATTATTTTGAGAGAAAAAGCATATGTTGATGCCACTGCTATTATAGGAGGGATTTCAACAACACATAGATATTGTATATTATCTAACCATATGTGCGATTTATCACAAATTGTTCCTGAAACACTACAAGGTCATTGTTTAAGCAAAAGAGATGGACATTTCAAAGTGTTAAAAAAAATAAAATTTAGAGATAAAACACTTATTATTTTATTACATCTTCCTGATGATGAAACTTGGAAGTTATTTGAAAATAGTAAAATAAATCTTGAAGATGAAATGATTTCAAAAACTATCGAAATAGCAAATAAAAAGTTTAATTTAGAACCCATAAAAGAATTTTCAACAAAAGAGTGGTTAAAAAGATGTAGTTTACCAATTGGAATGAATAAAGAAGATATTAAATTTAAATTATAGTTAGTGAAAGGGGAATTTGGTTAAGGAATAGATTTTATTGCTAAATGGAAATGTAACTATAAGATTTAAATATCAAGATGATTTTTTAAGGCAATTAACTTTATATAAAAATATAATTGTGATATAATTTGCGAAGCGAGTATATCTTGGTTGGAGTCATATTCAACAAAAATTAGTTAGTTTATTATAACGAAGAAAGGATGTAATTATTATGGAAAAAAAGGATAAAACAAGTAAAAAAAACGATAGTGATATGTTGTTCTCCAAAACTAACATCAACTGGTATCCAGGTCATATGGCTAAAACTAAAAAAGAAATAAGTAAGCTGATGCCTATTATTGATATTGTCTATGAACTACTTGATGCAAGAATACCATCTTCATCAAAGTTATTAGACATTAATCAATTGCTTAAAAATAAAACGAGAATTTTAATTATGACTAAAAAAGATTTATGTGATCTAGAAGTTACTAATAAATGGGTAGAGCATTATCAAAAAGAAGGTTATCATGTTTTACTGCTTAATTTAAATGATGAAAATGATTATAAAAAAATAATTACTTTAACTAAAGAGTTAGTAGTTGATATCAATAATAAAAGAAAAGAAAAGGGTTTAAAAGCAAAAGAGATAAAAGCACTTGTTATTGGAATTCCTAATGTAGGAAAAAGCACCTTAATTAATAAGATGGCTGGTAAGAAAGTAGCAAATGTTGGTAACAAACCAGGCATAACTAAAGTTCATAGCTGGCTTAAAACAAAGCATAATATCTTACTTCTTGATACACCTGGTATTCTATGGCCAAAATTAGAAGAAGCAAACGCTTTTAATTTGGCATCTATGACCGCTATTAAAAATGAAGTATTACCAGTAGATGAAGTAGCTTGTTATATTTTAAAAATGTTAAATGATTATTATCCAAAGATATTAAAAGAAAGATATAACTTAGATTCATTTAGTTATGAAGAAATAGAAGAAGCATATGATATTCTAGCTGAAAAAATAGGAGCCTATTTAAAAAACAAAGAAATAAACTATGATAAAATAAGTAATGCTATTATTAATGATTTAAAAAGTGAAAATATAAAAGGTATTACTTTTGACAGGAGAATTTAATGCAACTTGAGTATGAAAATAAACTATATAAAGAGGGTATTACTATTATAGCAGGGGTTGATGAAGTAGGAAGGGGACCTTTAATCGGACCTGTTGTTGCTGCTGCTGTGATACTTCCTAAAAATTATAAATTAGAAGGTTTAACTGATTCTAAAAAGTTAAATGAAAAAAAACGAAATTACTTTTATGATAAAATAAAAGAAGAAGCACTTGCAGTCGGAATCGGTATAGTAGATTCAAATATAATCGATGAGATAAATATTTATGATGCTACTAAGATGGCAATGACAAGAGCAATAAATAGTCTTGATATTAAACCAGAACACGTTTTAATTGATGCGATGAAACTTGATTTAGAGATCTCTTCAACTAGTATTATTAAAGGCGATCAAAAAAGTATCAGTATTGCTGCAGCATCAGTTATTGCTAAAGTAACTCGTGATAGTATAATGTATGAACTTGATGAAAAGTTCCCAGAATATGGGTTTGCCAGTCATAAAGGATATCCAACTAAGAGACATGTTGAAAACATAGAAAAACATGGACTTCTTGATAATTACCGATTTACTTTTAAACCAATAAGTGTTTTAATAAATAAAGGTGGTAAAGATGAAAGAAAAGTTAGAAAAACAAATATTTAAACATACAATTATTTTCTTTATTTATATATTTACTATTGAGCTAATTATTAGATTTAATTTAAGTAGTAATTTCTTTAACTATGCAACTCTTAGAATAGCGATAAGTTCTTTAATACTTGCTTTAATAGTTAGTTTAATATTAAATATAGGTGGAAGTTTATTTAAAAAAATTACAGCCAGTATTATTGGTGTGTTTTTAATTATTTATGCTTGGGTAGAAACAAATTTATATTTTTACTTAGGTTTATTTATGGGACTTGGAAATGCCGAACAAGGCACAAAGGTTATTGATTATATAAGAGAATATATTATTGCCTCAAAGCTAGGTACATATTTAATAATAATACCTTTTATATTACTTTTATTATATTATTGGTATTTAGAACCTAAGTTAACTTTAAAAAAACTTGAGAAAACAACTATATTTTATTTTAAACCTGTATCTTATAAAAGAAAAGTTTTAGTTTATATAAGTATTATAATATTTTTAATATTATCAAGTATTACTTATTATGGAACCTTAAAAGCAAAATTTATGCAAAATAAAATGCAAACTACTAAAAACATTTCTTTATTTATTTATCCAGAGAATTCTAATTTAGCAGTTAGTCAATTAGGTATATTTACATATGGATTAAGTGATTTAATCAGCTGCATTTTTAATTTAAGTGATCTTGATTTATACGAATATGAACTTACTAGTACTAAGCATCAAACGCAAGTCAGTGATTATTCAAGAAATATTGATGATACTTTATGGGAAAATATTATTGAAAAAGAAAATAATAATACCCATAATAAACTCTCCAACTATTTTATAAATCAAGAGATAACCCCTAAAAATGATTATACTGGTATTTTTGAAGGAAAAAATTTAATTTTTATTTTAATGGAATCAGTCGGGGAAATCGCAATTAATGAAACATTTTTTCCTAATATATATAAACTATATAATGAAGGATTTGCTTTTACTAATAACTATTCACCTAGAAATAGCTGCGCTACTGGGAATAATGAACTTACTAGTATGACAAGCTTATATACGATTAATAATACTTGTACTGCAAACACCTATATGTATAATAATTATTTTCAATCAATATTTAATCAGTTTAATAATATCGGCTATCATACAAGTAGTTATCATAACTATCCCGAATTTTATTATTCAAGAAAAATAATTCATCCAAAATTAGGAAGCTCGGCTTTTTATAATGCAACTGATTTAGGAATTAAGTGGAGTGCTCTATATGAAGAATGGCCAAGTGATGTTGAATTAATTGAAAAATCACTACCATATTTTATTAATGAAGATCAGTTTATGGTTTATATGACAACGGTAACATCGCACCAACCTTATGGAGTATCAAGTGAGTATGGCAACAAATATTTATCTGAGTTAGAAGAATATGATTATCGCCTGCCTCTAAAAAGATATATATCAAAGGTAATGGAACTAGATAAGGCAATTGGAGAGCTGATTAAGCTACTTAAAAAGTCAGGTAAACTTGATGATACAGTGATAGTTTTAACCGGAGATCACTATCCTTATGGGTTATCAAGTAAATATATAAATCAAATATTGGAATATGATGTCGAAATCAATAATGAGGTTGACAGAACTCCATTAATAATTTATAATCACTCTCAAGAACCAGAAAAGATTGATAAATATACTTCAGTGATTGATATTTTACCAACGATTCTTAATTTATTTAATGTAAATTACGATCCTCGTTTTTATTTCGGTGATGATATCTTTAGTGATTATGATGATCGAGTAGTATTTGCTGATGGTTCATGGCAAGATTCAAGTGGTTTTTATAACGCACCAAAAGCAAAATTTATTAGTGCATTTGATGATGAAACCGATACTTACTCTGATGAGAAATTAATTGAAATTAATTATGAAATTAGCACTAAAAAGAAGATGAGCAGTCTGGCAATAAAAAATTATTATTTTAGTTATTTAGAAATGGCATTAGAAAAAGCAAAAGCAGCACAAGCTGAAGAAGAATAGGAGGAGTCTATGACAAAATTAGTAATAGTTGAGTCACCAAGTAAGACAAAAACAATTGAAAAATATTTAGGGAAAGAATATAAGGTGGTTTCTAGTAAAGGCCACATTAGAGATTTAGCTACAACGGGCAAATTTGGTTTTGGAATTGATATAGAAGATAATTTCAAACCAAATTATATAGCGGCTAAAGGCAAGTCTGCAGTTATTAAAGATTTAAAAAAAGATATCTTAAACTCTAATTATGTCTATCTTGCAACCGACCCAGATAGAGAAGGGGAAGCAATTAGCTGGCATTTATTTGATGCCCTTGATATTAAAGAAGATAATTACGAAAGAGTAATATTTAATGAAATTACTAAGGATGCAGTTTTAAAAGCTTTTGAAAATCCTAGTAAAATAAATAATAACCTTGTTAAAAGTCAAGAAACAAGAAGAATGCTAGACCGAATTATTGGTTTTAGATTATCAAAATTAATGCAATCAAAAACCGGCGGTAAATCAGCTGGAAGAGTGCAAAGTGTAGCCCTGAAATTAATCGTTGATCGCGAAAGAGAAATAGATGCATTTATCACAGATGAATACTGGCATATTACTGCTATGTTTAAAGATTTTGATAGTGTTCTTGAAAAATATCACGGTAAGAAAATCGAAATAAAAGGCGAGGCAGAAGCAACCGAGATATTAAATAATTTATCTAAATCATTTAATATTGAATCAGTTACTCAGAAAGAGAAAAACAAAAAAGGTATTATGCCTTTTACGACCTCAACTCTTCAGCAAACTGGGGCAAATAAGTTAAATTTTGCTTCAAGTAAAACTATGAGAATCGCTCAAAAATTATATGAAAGTATCGATATAGGCTCTGAAACCGTTGGTCTTATAACTTATATGCGTACTGATTCAACAAGATTATCGGAAGTCTTTGTAGCAGAGGCCTATGATTTTATTAAGAAAAAATATGGTCCGGAATATATTGGCCCAGTTAAAAAAGGTAAAGCCAAAGCTGGCAAAGTTCAAGATGCTCATGAGGCAATCCGTCCAACATCACTATCAAGAACACCAGAGTCAATAAAAGGATACTTAACTGCCGATGAATATAAACTTTATAGTATCATTTACTATAGAGCACTAGCGTCTCTTATGGCAGATGCTAAAACCCTAGCAACAACAATTATCTTAGAAAATAATGGTTATACATTTAAATCAACTGGTAGTGTTGTAATATTTAAAGGTTATTTAGAGGCCTATGGCAAGTATTTAGATAATGAAGATGTAATATTACCAGATTTTAGTGAGTATAAGACTAAAGTAATTATTGCTGATGATATTGTTCCTTCTCAGCATTTTACAAAACCACCAGCTAGATTTACTGAAGCAACTTTAATTAAGGAATTAGAAGCTCTAGGTATTGGAAGACCAAGTACTTACTCAAAAATTACTGAGACAATTAAAGAAAGAGGTTATGTAAATATTCTTGAGAAGAGATTTCATCCAACTGAAATAGGAGTTGAAACAACTGATAAACTTCAAGAGTATTTCTCTAACATTATCAATGTAGCCTATACTGCTAATATGGAAACTGATCTTGATAAAATTGCCGATGCAGAACTTGATAACATTAAAGTCTTAAAAGAATTTTATCAAGAATTTGACCCATTAATTGAAAAAGCATTTGCAGAAATGGAAAAAAAACCACTTGAATTAACTGGGGAAAAATGTCCGGAATGTAATCATGATCTTGTTATAAGAAGTGGTAAATACGGAAAATTCACTGCTTGCAGCAATTATCCAACTTGTAAGTATATTAAAAAAGAAGCAAAAGAAGTAATCGAAATAATGCCTTGTCCTGAATGTGGACACTCAATTGTAGAAAAACCTACCCGTAAAGGAAAAATATTTTATGGATGTAATAATTATCCAACTTGTAAGTTTGCTTTATGGGATAAACCCAATGGGGAGAAATGTCCTAAATGTTCAAGTCTATTAGTTGAAAAAGGCAAGAAAATAAAATGTTCAAAATGTGATTATGTAGTTGAAAACTAATTAGAATAATTCTAATTTT
>JAQVWT010000050.1 GCA_028709545.1 Bacilli bacterium | reverse complement strand
ATTTTAATAAAAACAGGTTTTTTAATGAAAAACAACAAAAAAAGAGCATATTATGGGGCGAAGATTTTTTCTTCACCTCTTTTAGCCCTTATACTACCTACGCTCATTTACTAACGAAAAGATTCAGTTTAATTAACTTATTAGTTTTTCTTCGCTTTAATTGCAGCTTGGGCTGCTGCAAGTTTTGCAATCGGTACTCTATAAGGAGAACAAGATACATAATTCATTCCTTGATTATAGCAAAACTCGATACTTGATGCCTCGCCTGCATGTTCACCACAAATACCAATTTCTAGTTTTGGATTAACTTCTTTTCCCTTAGCTATAGCTATTTCAACTAATGCACCCACTCCTTTTACATCAAGTCTTGCAAAAGGATCTGATTCAAATATTTGTTTTTTATAGTAATCACTTAAGAATTTACTTGCATCATCTCTCGAAAAACCGTATGTCATTTGGGTTAAATCATTAGTTCCAAATGAGAAGAAGTCTGCATGCTCAGCTATTTCACCGGCCAAAATACAAGCTCTAGGAAGTTCTATCATTGTTCCAACTAAATAATCAAGTTTAATGCCTGATTCTTTGATTAAATCATCAGCAACTTCTCTAACTATTTCTGTTATGTATTTAAGCTCATTTTTATCTCCAACTAAGGGAATCATAATTTCTGGTTTTACTACTTTACCGTCACGTGCAACATTGATAGCTGCATTTATAACAGCTTTTGTTTGCATTTTAGCAATTTCTGGATATGTAATAGCAAGACGACAACCACGATGACCCATCATCGGATTAAACTCTTTTAAGTCTTCAATCTTATTTTTTATAATCTCTACTGAAACATTTAAATCACTAGCAATCTTTTCTATTTCCTTTATTTCTTTAGGTAAAAATTCATGTAAAGGTGGATCTAAATAACGAATAATAACCGGATATGGAGCCATTTCTCTAAATATACCTTCAAAATCATTTTGTTGATAAGGAAGAATTTCTGCTAATGCTTTTTCACGATCTTCTTCTGTTTGAGATAAAATCATTTTTCTAAATGTTTCAATTCTCGATTCTTCAAAAAACATATGTTCAGTGCGGCATAATCCAATACCGGTAGCACCAAACTCTTTAGCAATTTTTGCTTCATTTGGAGAGTCAGCATTTGTTCTGATTTCTAAATCTCTTATCTCATCGACCCATGACATAAATGTTCCAAAATCACCACTTACTGTTGTTTCGACTGTTTCTAAACGTCCTTTATAAACATGACCAGTTGATCCATCTAAACTAATAAAATCTCCTTCATTAAAAGTTTCACCAGTTTTTGTCTTTAAAGTTTTAGTCTTTTCATCTATAACTAAATCATCACAGCCACAAACAGCGCACGTTCCCATACCTCTTGCAACAACTGCTGCGTGACTTGTCATTCCACCTCTAATAGTTAAAATTCCCTCAGCAATATTCATACCTTCAATATCCTCTGGACTTGTTTCAAGTCTTGCTAAGATAATCTCTTTTTCACCTTTTTCAGAGGCAATAACCGCATCCTCTGCCGTAAAATATATTTTACCAGTTGCTGCCCCAGGTGATGCAGCAAGTCCTGTTCCAATAATTTCGCCGTTTTTTAATGCATCTGCTGAAAAGCTAGGATGTAAAAGTGAATCCAGTTGATTAGGATCTACTTTCATAATTGCTTCTTCTTTGGTAATTTTTCCTTCATTATATAAATCAATCGCAATCTTTATTGCAGCCTTAGCAGTTCTTTTACCATTACGAGTTTGAAGCATATACAGTTTCCCATTCTCAATGGTAAACTCCATATCTTGCATATCTTGGTAGTGGTCTTCTAATGTTTTAGCATGATGCTCAAATTCCTCATAAACTTCTGGCATAATTGTTTTAAGTGAGCTTATTGGCTCAGGCGTTCTAATACCAGCAACAACATCTTCTCCTTGAGAATTAATTAAATATTCTCCATAAAGTTTGTTTTCACCAGTTGCAGGATTTCTTGTAAAAGCAACTCCAGAACCTGATGTATTACCCATATTACCATAAACCATTTCTTGAATATTTACTGCTGTTCCCCAAGAATATGGAATATTATTTAAACGACGATAAACGTTAGCTCTTTCATTATTCCAGCTTCTAAAGACGGCTTTAATAGCTTCCATTAGTTGAACCTTAGGATCAGTTGGAAAGCTTTCACCAGCTACCTTTAAATAGTTATCTTTGTATTTTTTAACTACTTCTTTCATATCATCAGTAGTTAAATCTTGATCAGTTGCAGCACCTTTTGCTTTTTTCATTTCGTCAAAGTCTCTTTCAAAAGATGCTTTTGAATAACCCATAACAACATCGGCAAACATCTGAATAAATCGGCGGTATGAATCATAGGCAAACCAAGCATTATCTGTAAGACGCGCTAGTCCTTCAGTCACTTCATCATTTATTCCTAAATTCAAAACAGTATCCATCATCCCTGGCATACTTGCTCTTGACCCACTTCTTACTGATACTAAAAGGGGATTATCAGGATTTCCAAACTCTTTACCAGCTATTTTCTCTAGCTTTTTGATGTAATCTAAAATTTCATTTTGAATATCATCACTAATTTTTTCACCGGCCTCATAATAAGCAGTGCAACACTCTGTAGTCACGATAAATCCTTGCGGCACTGGAAGCCCAATGCTTGTCATTTCTGCTAAGTTAGCACCTTTCCCACCTAATAAATTTCTCATTTCTCTATTACCTTCACTAAAAAGATAAACATGTTTTTTCATTTATTTCCTCCTCCTATTTTACTATTATAAATGAATTATATATATAATTATTATCAATAATTTTATATTTCACTGATACTTGATGTTTGACTAGGCTGCTATCATAATCAATATTTTTATTTTCGCAAGAATCCATCTCTAGCATATCAAGAATAATACGATCATCCTTTTGTAAGATTGCAAATAAACAATAATTTATATCTTGATACTGAATTTCATATTCATAATATTCATCTTTTAAATACTCACTAAAATTAGGCTCATATAAACTAGCATTAAATATTTCCTTACTTAAATTATTAATATATTCATAATTTAAATTAATCGTAGAATCTTTTAATTTAAAATAGGTATAAATATATCTAAATTTACTTTCTTCAGATTCAAATAAATCCAAGTTTTTAATATTATAATTATTATTAAATGCATTATTAAAAGCAATAATTAAATCATCAGTTAAACTTGCATTAAGAACACTTGGATCCTCAATTACATCGCCATTATTATTTTCTACTTTCACAGTAGTAGTTGTTGTTGTTATGTCATCCTCACTTGGCTTTATTTTAAAAACATATGTCGTAAAATAAATAGCAAAAATAATTAATATTATTAAAGCTATACTCGCTAAAATTAAACCTAATTTTTTATTATTTTCCATATAAACCTCACTTATCTATAATAGCATATAACAACTGTTTTTTTGCAATTTTTTTCATGTTTTACAACTATTTTTTAGCTCTCGGATGCGTGTTTAAATATACTCTTCTGACCTCCTCATTGGTTAAATGAGTATAGATGCTTGTTGTATTTAAACTTGAGTGCCCTAAAAGATCAGCAACACTTTTAATATTACATCCTTCATTTAACATCATAGTTGCAAAAGTATGTCTAAAAGTATGAGGAGAAACCTTAGATTTAACTCCAGAAGTTTTAATTATTTTATCAATTATTCCTCTTACTCCTCGATCGGTTAATACGCCCCCTAAATGATTAATAAATAAATAATCTGATACTTTATTTTTTAAAAGCTGTCCTCGATCGACACTTAAATATTTTTCTAAAATTTCTGCGGTATAATTACTAAAAAAAACAATTCTTTCTTTTTTACCTTTTCCATAAATCTTAATTTCTTTTGTCTTTATTGAAATATCAAAGATTTTAATACCAACTAGTTCACTTACTCTAATACCAGTTGCAAGTAATAATTCTAGAATTAATCTATTACGAGTATTAAGAGGTGTATCATCTTTTAAAGAATCAAGCATTAAAATAAATTCATCATATTTAAAATAATTAGGTAATCTTTTTTCTTCTTTCATCCCCTTTATTAAATCAAAAGGATTCTTTGAAATTTTTTTATTTGAAACTAAATAGTTATAAAAGCTTCTTAAAGTACTTAAATTTCGGTTAATACTGGCTGGCTTATACCCACTTTTTTTAAGCGATATTATATACTGACTAATATCTTCATATTTAACATTTAAATAGTTTTTACCATTTAAAAAACTTTCATATTTAGCTAAATCTATTTCATAGTTCACCTCAGTATGATCAGAATATTTTTTTTCTAAAGAAATATAATCTAAAAATTCATAAATAATATCTTTCATACTTTTAGATATCTAAGACTTCAACTTCTGGTGCAGCAGGTGGTGTTGGTTTAGAAGGGGCAACATTTTTAGGCACTGTTTTCATTGTTTTAGTAGGTTCTTTTTTAGCAGGTGCTAGACTTTTTTTAGCTTTCTTTTTTTTCTTTTTATTATTTGAGCTAATTATAATTACAATAATAATTAAAACCAACATTAAAGCTCCTGCTATCAAAATATATAATTTATATTCTTCTAATATATTTTGTTTAACAGAAATATGAAAATTATAAACAATAATTGTCCCATCCTCTGCCATAACTTCGATTTTTATAATACTTCCTTCTTCTAAGTTAGTATTGCCAATAACTTCATAACTAGCATACTCACTACTAGGAACTGCCGTAACTGATAATTCAGTGGTTTTAGAATCAATTTCAATCGTATAGTTAAAAGTAGTTGGTGAAAAATCAACTGTGTATGGCTCAAGTGATACACTACTAAGTGATGCATCTGATGATAGCGTTCTAATTTCTTCGCCTTCATTTAATCTAATAACTTTAATCGTATAAATAGATGATTCTCCTTGATCATTTGTTAAATTAATAATAATTTCATTTTCTCCAACTTCTAAGGTTGTATCTTCTGGAATTTCTACAGTAGCATCATCAGATGTCGCAGTGGCTGTTATTACTAAATTTTCAACTTCATAAAGAACAGTTAAATCATAAGTAAATTTAAACTTACTAAAACCAATATCCTGCCCTTCTATATTTAAAGTTTGAAGATAAAGATTCTCTTCATTAGGTGTTTCTGCTTCTTTCCAACAAGCATAAAGAGTTGTATCACTATCGGCTTTATAAGAATTAAGATTACCCGTAGTACAAAGTATACTATTTCCCCAACCAGCAAAAGCATAGCCAATTTTTGTTGGGATAGTAACACTGGTTAAATCAATATTACAATTACTACCAGATGTAGTACAACTTAATGTCTTTTTACTATTTTCACTATTATTACTATCTAATATGACCGTAAAAGTTTTAGGAGAATTAGCACTAGCTGTTGTCGTTGTTGTAGGCTTAGTAGTTGCTACAACTATGCTTGTCTCAGTATTTATTTTTCCTTGTGTGTTTTCCGAGCCACCTAATATATATTTAATATTCGACAAAGACATTTTAAAAGATGTATTTGCCTTTATTGAGCTAGGAACATGAATATAAGTAGTTGCTACACTCTTAGATCCTTCATCTGATCTAAATTTTAAATCTGTTTGACTGGATTCACTTGTAAAACCAGTGCCAGGAGTCGAACCAAAATAGACTCCTTTAGAATCTACTCCAAGTGTTCCTTCAAAATATGTAATATTAGTATCAGATTTAATACTGCAAACAATATCACTTCCAGGTTTTGCTACTCCACTACAATCAAAACTGATTAAACCATTAACTTTAAGTGGAAAAAGTAAAATTAATATCAGACCAAAGTATTTTAAATATTTCATCTACTAGTTACCTCGCTATTCTGTCTTAATTTTAGCATAAATAAATGAAAAAAACAATTCTAAATATAGAATTCCTCACCAGGATATATTATTTTAACATTTTTTAATTTAAGAAGTTCTTCTTCTATTTCATCAGGAAAATGAACAGGAATATAATTTGTTTGATAAGTTTTAACTAAATCCTTAAAGTTGTTTAAATCTAAATGTTTTCCTTTTTTATCGTTAACATCAATTAATATCAAATCTACCTTCTTTAACATGTAAGTAAGCCCTGGACACATTTCTGTATCACCAGTAATACCTAAAGCTTTTTCTCCTTGTTTAAATATATATCCATAATTAGATTTTACTTCTCCATGAACAAGTTTTATAGAACTTAAATAAAAATCATTATCTACTTGATTATTTTGAACTGTATTTGCATCAAGAAAAAATATATTTAGATTTGCTATGTATTTATTAAGACGGTTATTAAACGCAAGTTTAGTTAGTATATCTAGCTTCTTCTTTAACTCTTTAGGACCAACTATTATTAATTTTTCTTTTCGGCCTCTAGCATACTCATTAAGTATTATAAAAGGTAAATCAAAATAATGATCTCCATGAAGATGGGTTATAACAATAACTTTAATCTCATCTAAGTTCTTATTTAGCTTTTTTAACTCTTTAAGCATTCCCGGTGGAGCATCAACTAAAATCTTATCATTAATTAAAAATGAAGCATTAAAATTATTACTTGTAATATTACCATTACCTATTACTCGAACTTTCATTTATCTCACCATCTACATTATACTATTTTTAACTAAAAAGAAAAAGAGGCATTTAATTTATATCTTTTGGATTTAATTTCAGTAGACTTCATTTTGTAGTCAACTGACTATTTTATTCTTTTAATCAATTTAGGCTCAAAAAAACTTGCATTATGCAAGTAATTTATAAATTGGTAGCGGCGGAGAGATTTGAACTCCCGACCCCCCGGGTATGAACCGGATGCTCTAGCCAACTGAGCTACACCGCCATTTCCAGCAAGTAATGAAATTA
>JAQVWT010000049.1 GCA_028709545.1 Bacilli bacterium | reverse complement strand
AACTTTGGTTATCAGTAGTGGAATGATGGTAATAAAATTAATTTCTTTTTATAAGATTACTCTTTTCAAAAAAAGTTCTATCAAGGAATCACTAGGCCGTTGCGGCATCGTTATTGTACTCTCAAGGTAGCTGGAAAGTGTTAAATAATTAACACTTTTTTATTTCTCCGTCTAAGCTAAAACTTTTAGCGCCAGTTATCTGGACGTCAATTATTTTTCCAATCGCACTAATAGGTGCGATAAGATTTACAAGCTTCATATTTTCAGTATAACCACAAACCTTTGAATCATCTTTTTCACTTATTCGTGTAATTAATACCTTTTGAGTTGTACCAAGCATTTCTAAATTACTTTCTTTAGAATACTTGTTTATAACTTTATTTAATCTTTGCAGGCGGTCATCTTTTTCACTTTTTAAAGTTTCATCCTTCATTTTAGATGCAGGTGTTCCACTTCTTGCTGAAAATACAAAAGTAAAAGCTCCCGCAAATTTACAAGCCTCAGCTATTTCTAAGGTTTCTAAAAAATCTTCTTCAGTCTCACCCGGAAAACCAACAATAATATCGGTTGTAATACTAACATTTTTTATTTTATTTTTTATCTTATTAAAAAGAATTAAATAATCTTCTTTCGAATAATTACGATTCATTAACTTTAAGATCTTATTTGATCCGCTTTGAACTGGCAGATGAATATATGGCATAATATTATCGTATTTAGCAATCACTTCAATCATTTCATCCGTAAAATCCCATGGATGACTTGTCACAAACCTTATTCTCGGTATTCCCGTTTTACTTACTTTTTCTAAAAGAGAACTAAAACCGACCTTCTCTTCTAAGTCTTTACCATAAGCATTTACATTTTGACCAAGTAAAGTTATTTCTTTATAACCTCTTTTTACTAAATCATTTACTTCTTTAAGAATATCTTCTTGTTTCCTACTTCTTTGTTTTCCTCTTGTATAAGGAACAATACAGTATGTACAAAACTTATCACAGCCATACATAATATTAACCCAAGCAGTAACGTTAGAATCTCTTTTATAAACATTATCAAACTCAATAACATTTCCTTCCTTGCTGTAGACATTAATATTTTGATGCCCAGGATATTCTGCAAGCATCTTTGGAAGCTCATTAATATTATGAGTTCCAAAGACAAGATCAATATAGGGATATTTTGCTTTTATTTCTTGAACTACAACTTCTTCTTGAGCCATACATCCACATAGAGCAATTTGTAAATCAGGATTCTTCTTTTTTAAATGTTTACATCTTCCTAAAAAACCAAATACTTTATCATGAACATTTTCTCTTATCGCGCATGTATTTAAAATAATTAAATCACTTTCTGCAAATATATCTGTTTTTATATATCCTAAATTATCTAAAATACCACTTATCTCTTCTGAATCGTGAACATTCATCTGACAACCATAAGTTCTTATAAAATATTTCTTATTATCATATATTTTATTATAGTCTCTATTTTCATATATATATTCTACTTTATCTTTATTTCTTTTTGCTGCATCAAGCATATTAGGTAAATTCATTTTATCACTTCGTTTCCACTTCAAAAGTATATCATATTTATCTATTTTTTGTTTTTAAAATAATTTCAAATCTATCAAGTGAAATGTTTCAAATCAGTAAAGTGAAAAGTTTCAAATCTATAAAGTGGATATTGTAAAATTTTATAAAATGTGCTAATATATTGCTTAGAAAAGAGGTGCTTTAATGGAATATAAAACAAGAATTATTGAAGATGAAATAAAAGAGAAGTTGCAGTACATGGGTGGAGTTGCAATTAGAGGTCCTAAGTGGTGTGGCAAAACTGAAACGGCTAAAGTATTTAGTAAAGATATAATTGATTTATCTAATGAGGAAATTCAAGATAATATATATTTTCAAGAAAAAAAATATGTTAAGCTTTTTGATACAGAAAAACCACTACTAATTGATGAATGGCAATTATATCCTTCTATTTGGAATAGTGCTAAAACATATATTGATAATGCCAAAGTTCCTGGTCAATTTATACTTACTGGATCAAGTACTCCAATTGAAGATGAAAAACTTCATCCGGGAACTGGCAGAATATCACTAACCAATATGAAGACAATGACTTTATTTGAATCAGGAGAATCAAATGGAAGTGTATCAATAAAAGAAATTTTAGAGGGTACTGCTAATCTTGATAAAATTAAATCAACAATTACTTATGAACAAATTGCTTACCTAGTTTGTCGCGGTGGCTGGCCTAATATCTTTAATATTAATGAAGAATATGCTTTGAAAATAGCTAAAGAATATATTAAAAACTTATGTGAAACTGATATTAGTAAATATGACGGAGAAAAAAGAAACCCAATTCTTGCTAGTGCAATACTAAAAGCTTATGCAAGAAACATTCATACGGTAAATGCTAATACAACTATATTTGAAGATATTAAACAAATCTTTGGAGATGTAAGCAATACTACAATTTATAATTATGTAAATGCTTTTAAAAGATTATTCATTCTTGAGGATATTCCTGCTTGGAATCCAAATATTAGAAGCAAAACAGTTATTATGGAATCTCCTAAAAAAAGTTTTATTGATCCATCAATTGCTGCTGCGGCTCTTGATACATCACCAGAAGAATTAATAAATGATACAAGGACATTAGGACTATTATTTGAAAATTTAGTCTACCGTGATTTAAGTGTTTATGTAGCATCTCTCGGTGGCTACATCAGACATTATCGAGACCGGTTAGGTCTAGAATGTGATTTTGTTGCCCATTTCGAAAATGGAAAATATGGTCTAATAGAAGTTAAATTAGGCGCATCTAAGATTAAAGAAGCACGCGATCACTTAATTCAATTAAAGAATAAAATTATTGAAGCTAACAATCCTAATTTAAAAGAACCTGATTTTTTAATGATAATTACTGGAGCTAATACTTGTATGAAAACTGATGACGGGATTTATATTATCCCAATTGATTGTTTAAAAAATTAATATAAAGGAGAGAAAGATATGATATTAAAATTTAAAAATGTTAGTAAAACCTACACTAATAAAAAAGTAGTTGATAATATTTCATTTGAAATAAATAAACCATGTATCTTTGGATTTTTAGGAACTAATGGAGCAGGAAAAACAACTTCAATTAGAATGCTTTTAGGTATTATTAAAAAAGATACTGGAGAAATTACTTTAAATGATAAACCGATTACAAGAAATAATACTAATTGTGGGTATATGCCAGAGGAAAGAGGTTTATATCCCCGAATAACTATTTATAATCAGTTAATGTATTTTTCAGAACTAAAAGGAATTAGAAAAAAAGATGCAGATATTTCTATTAAATACTGGCTTAATAAACTTGATATGATGGAATATATTAATACTGAGGCAGAAAAATTATCAAAAGGTAATCAACAAAAGATTCAGTTTATCTTAGCTGTCATTAATAATCCCGATTTAATTGTTTTAGATGAACCATTTAGTGGTCTTGATCCAGTTAATACTGAACTATTAAAAAATGTTATCTTAGAACTAGTAAAAGACGGTAAATATATTATAATGTCTAGTCACCAAATGAATCAAATTGAAGAATTTTGTAGTGATATTTTAATTTTAGATAAAGGAAAAAGTGTCTTACAAGGAAACCTAAAAGAAATAAAAGATAGTTATGAAGTAAAAGTAGCTGAGATAATAACTAGTGAAAATATTGAGAAATATTTAAAAAAATTAAACTTTAAAGATTATACTAATATTGATAATAATTATACAATTAAAATAAAATCTAAAAAAGATGGTTTTAAAATCTTTAACTTACTAGTTAAAAATAAAATAGAAATTATTAAATTTGAATTAAAGAAACCAAGCTTACATGATATTTTTATAGAAAGAGTTGGTAAATAATGAGAAATGTTTTTATAGTTAGTAAATTTACAGCCTTAGAGACTTTTAAGAAAAAAGCATTTAAAATTACTTTTATTATTTTATTATTACTTATTATTATTGCTTTTAATATTCCTAATATTATAAATTTAGTTAAGAATAATACTGATCAAGATGATTTTAATGAAACTATTTTAGTTATAGATGAAAATAATCTTTATGAAGGAAAATTAGAATCACTTAATCTAATGCAGCTTGGTTATAATTTCGAAATAAGTAATCAGTTTAAAGATGATGTTTTATTAAAAGAAATGCTTTTAAACGATGAAATAGAAGCTGCAATTAATGTTACTGAAGATGAGTCTAGTATTATACTTAATTATATTACTGAAAGTATTGGCTTAACGGGAAATATTTTAGTAGATGGAAATATTTTTACAGAATTATATAAAATTGTTCAGTTAGAAAAATTGGGCTTAACAGATGAAGAAATAATTAAAATAAATGCGCCGATAATTTTTGAAGTAACTGAACTTGGAGATGGTGATTCTGGAGGAATACTTGCAGTTGCGATGATTTTTTCTCTGGTTCTATTCTTTGCAATATATTATTATGCTTATCAAGTATCTTCTTCAATAACCGTTGAAAAAACATCTAGAGTTATGGATACATTAGTAACATCAACATCACCTAAATCAATTGTTGTTGGTAAAACTTTAGGTATTGGTTTTGTCGGTTTAACTCAAGTCTTCGCAATTATTTTAACGAGTTTTATTTCTTATAAATTATTTTTCCCAAGTGATATTCTAAATGGTATTATTGATATATCTAATATTAATCCCGTTTTTATATTAGTTACCGTAATTTATTTTATCTTAGGATATACTTTATACGCATTTATTTACGCTCTTACTGGCTCGCTTGTTAGTAAACCGGAAGATGTTCAGCAAGCAGGAAGCTTAGTAGCGATTTTTGTCTTAATTGGCTTTTACCTTGCCTACTTTTCCATGATGAATCCAGCTAGTTCTTTTAATACTATAGCCACTATGCTTCCTCTTTCATCACCATTTAGTGTTCCGGCTAGATACATTACTGGTGCGATTGGTTTGCTTGATTTAACATTATCAATTATAATACTCTTAGTTAGTATTATGTTAGTTGCCTATATTGCAATTAAAATATATTCATCAGCTAGTTTTAATTACGGAACTAAAGTAAATTTTAAAACAATGATCGAAATGTTTAAACAAAAAGAAAATTAAAAAGGAGATTTATTATGTACCATTTTATTGGAATTAAAGGCTCGGGCATGAGTGCTCTTGCCCAAATTATGAAAACACTAGGATATGAAGTTGAGGGTAGTGATGTTGATAAATCATTTTTCACAGAAAATGGTTTAAAAGAAAAGAACATCCCGTTTTATGTCTATAATGAATCTTATATTAAAGAAGGTATGTTAGTAGTTGTTGGCAACTCAATTAAAGAAGATAATGTTGAGCTTATTAAAGCAAAAGAACTTAATTTAAAAATATATACTTATCAAGAAATGATTGGTAATTTAATTAAAGATTATAAATCTATAGCTGTTGCTGGTTGTCACGGGAAAACAACCACAACAGGAATCCTTGCTCATGTTTTAAACAAGACAGTAGGAGCTAATTATTTAATTGGGGACGGAACAGGACACGCTAATATCAACAATAAACTATTTGTCCTTGAGGCATGTGAATACCAAAGACACTTTCTAAGTTATCACCCCTACTACATTATAATTACTAATATAGATTTAGATCATGTTGATTATTTTAAAGATTTAGAAGATGTAAAATCTGCCTATAAAGATTTTGCTTCTCAAGGAAAACAATTGATTGTTTGGGGAGATGATGAAAATATTAGAAGCTTAAAACTTCAAAATGTTTTATATTATGGCATAAATGATAATAATGATATTCAAGCTAAAAATATAATAACATCCTCTCTTGGAACTAAGTTTGATGTATATATTAAAGATAAGTTTTATAAGACATTTGATTTACCATTTTATGGTAATCATCTTCTTCTTAATACCTTAGCAGTTATAACAATCTGTTATCTTGAAAACATTAATAAAGATGATATCTTAAAAGCTCTTACTACATATCAAGGCGTTCAAAGAAGATTTAATGAAGAAATAGTAGATCAAAGTATTATTATTGATGACTATGCTCATCATCCAACCGAAATTAAAGCTACTATTTTAGCAGCTAAACAAAAATATCCGAATAAAAAAATAATAACAATATTTCAGCCTCATACTTTTTCGAGAACTAGAAAGTTTGCTAGTGAGTTTATTCACGAATTAACCAAAGCAGATAAAGCTTATATTTTAGATGTTCACCCAGCTCGTGAGAAACAAGAAGATTATCAAGATATTACATCTAAAATGTTAATTGATAAAATCCCAAATGCCGAATCATTAAATGATAATAGTATAAATAAATTAACAATATATAAAGATGAAGTATTTTTATTTCTGGGTGCTAATGACTTAAGACCACTTGAAGAAAAATTAAAACAAAATTTAAAAAGCAGATAATTTATCTATCTGCTTTTATTAATGAATTACTGGTTGCTCGCATATCAATCATTTTATTTTGATAACTAACTAATACCAGTAGTAAGATCAAGAGGAAATAAAACACTATCACTCCATAATAATTTTTAACTTTTGATATCATATTTCCACTTCCCTTCCTTACGTTCTAAGAATAACACGAACCATTGTTCTTGTCAACCTTAAACAAAAGTTAGTGTAAAGAGTTCGTGGGATTTTTATCCGATAAAATGAGATTATTATTAGTTTCATTTTTTTAATATTTAATTATCATATACTGCTTTATAATTTCTTTCATCTATATATTTTAATGGATTTATATTATTTGTTTTCTTTTCAAAGATTGAATAGTTTAATTCTTCTTCATTAATTGTTAATGCTTCATTCTTATTAAAATTATTTAAATATAGTTCTTTTAGGTTGTAGTTGTTTTTAAATAACATTCTTATTTTTAATAATTTTTCCAAAGTTTTAATTGAATAAGC